>NZ_JBSFNC010000086.1:0-40429 GCF_053586895.1 Amycolatopsis sp. NPDC003731
ACCAGGGCATCCGGCAATTCCTGGACATCGGTTCGGGGATGCCGACGGTCGGGCACGTGCACGAAGTCGCCCAAGCCGTCGACGCCAACGCGCGCGTCGTCTACGTCGACAACGAGCCGGTCGCCGTCGCGCACAGCGAGATCGTCCTGGAGGACAACGACAACGCGGCCATGGTGCACGCCGACGCCGAGTTCCCTGACGACGTCCTCGAGCACGACATCACCGAGATGATGCTCGACCTGGACCAGCCGGTGATGGTCGTGATGGCGCTGTTCGTGCACTTCATCCCGGACGAGCGCAACCCGGCCGGGCTGATCGCCGCCTACCGCGACGCGCTCGCGCCCGGCAGCTACCTCGCGCTGTCGTCCGCCACCTACGAGCAGCAGAGCGACGACACGGCCCGTGCGGTCGCGATGTACCAGAAGAGCGCGAACCCGGTGACCCCGCGCTCGGCCGACGAGCTCCGGACGCTGGTCGACGGCTTCGAAATCGTCGACCCGGGCATCGTGTTCATCCCCGAGTGGCGGCCGGACAACCCCGCGGAAATGCCCCCCGACCCCACGGAATGCGGTGGACTGGCCCTGGTGGCCCGCAAGAACTAGACGGCGACCAGCTCCGGCGCGGTCCGCGTCCGCGGGACCAGCGCCGCGAGCAGCGCCCCCGCCAGCGCGGCGAACGCGGCCACGGCGAACGTGGCGCGGAAGCCGAACAGCGACGGCACCGGCAGCCCGCCGACGGTGATGGTCAGCTGGGCCAGCATCGCCGCCATCACCGCGCTGGAGACGGCCGTGCCGACCCCGCGCATCAGGGAGTTCAGGCCGTTCGCCGACGCCGTTTCGGTGATCGGCACCGAACCCATGATCAGCGCGGGCATCGCCGCGTACGCGATGCCGACGCCGGCCCCGATGATCACCGACGCCGTGATCAGCTCGGCGGCGTTGTCCATGAGCACGATGGCGAACGCGTACCCGGCGGCGATCACCAGCGAGCCGCTGATCAGCGTCGGGCGCGGGCCGAACCGGGCGATGAGCCGTGCCGAAACCGGCGAGAGCAGCATCATCACCAGGCCGTTCGGGGCCAGCGTGAGGCCGGACTCGACCAGCGTCTGACCCAGCCCGTAGCCGGTCGACGCCGGCGCCTGCAGCAGCTGCGGGAACGACAACGCCATGGCGTACAGGGCGAAGCCGACCATGATCGACGCGAGGTTCGTGAACAACACCGGGCGGCGCGCGGACACCCGCAGGTCGACCAACGGATCCCGGCGGCGCAGCTGGTAGGCGCCCCAACCGAGCAGGACGACCACGGCGGCCGCGGCCAGCCCGAGCGTCGGGGCGCTGGTCCAGCCCCAGGTGCCGCCCTTGACCACCGGCAGCAGCAGGCAGAGCAGCCCGGCGGCCAGGCCGAAGGCGCCGAAGTAGTCGAACGGCGCCGGCGTCCGCACCGGCGACTCGGGCACCACGGTGAGGATCAGCAGCGCGCAGGCCAGCCCGAGCCCGGCGGCGGTCCAGAAGAGCACGTGCCAGTCGGCGTTCTCGGCGACCACGGCCGCGACCGGCAGCCCGATGGCGCCGCCGACCCCGAGCGTCGCGCTCATCAGCGAGATCGCGCCGCCGACGCGTTCGGGCGGCAGTTCGTCGCGCATGATGCTGATGCCGAGCGGGATGACGCCCATCGCGCAGCCCTGCAGCCCGCGGCCGAGGATCTGGAAGGCGAGCGCGCTGGTCGTCGCGGACACGACCGAGCCGGCGATGAGCAGCCCGAGGCTGACGAGGATCATCCGCCGTTTGCCGTAGAGGTCGCCGAGCCGCCCGCTGACGGGGGTGACGACGGACGCGGCCAGCAGCGTCACGGTGACCACCCAGGAGGCATCGGCCGGGGACGCGTGCAGCAGCCGCGGGAAAACCGGGATCAGCGGCACGACCAGCGTCTGCATGAAGGACGCAACGAGCCCGCACGAGGCGAGCACCACGACGATCGCCCGGCCGGAACGGGACACCACCACACCCCCAGTGTGTGTTTAGTACGCGTCATGCAACTTCATGCACTGTACCTACGGGGTGACGGGTTTCCGTACGAGTGGCGGTTTCGTCACAGCCAGGTGCGGACGCCTCCATGGCCGGAGCAGGTGCCCGAGCGGTGCTGGCTGTAGCTGTAGGTGCCGTCCTTGCAGAGGGCCGTGGCGCCGGCCGGGTTGTCACTGGGCCGGTGGACGCAGTTGCCGTCCGAGTTCCGGTAGTAGTCGGCACCGCACTCGGCCGGCTTCGGGGCGGCCTGCGCGGTGGTGCGCGGGGCGGTGGTCCGCGGCGTGGTCGCCTTCGGAGCGGTCACCTTGGGTGCGACCGTCTTCGGCGCCTCCGGGGTCGTGGTGGCCACCGGCGCTTCGGACGTCGTCGGCGCCGACGTCGACGTCTCCGTCGGCGCCGAATACGCCGGGATCGAATACGCCGACGTGGTGGGGGCGACCACCCCGAGGTTCCCGGCGTCCTTGGGCGGCACGGTGCCGGCCCCGCAGCCCGCGACCAGCACACCCGCGACCAGCACCGCACCGAACTTCATCCGCATGCCGACTCCCTTAGCATCACGAAGCAATGCCGAAGAGTCGATCGAACGCGCCCGGTTGTTACGCCGATTCTCCTAAACTCGCCGTATGTCCTGGTTGCGCCGGTTCGCAGTGGAGCTCACGGTCACCGTGACCGTGCTCGCCGGCTCGCTCTTCGCCGTGCTGGGGGACCGTCCAGAGCCCCCGCGCCACGCCGCGCTCGGCTGGGTGCTCACCGTCCTCGCCTGTGCTGCCCTCTTCTTCCGCCGCCCCTTCCCCCTGACCGTCGCCGCGGTCACGCTCGGCTGTTGCGCCCTCTACTACCCGCTCACCGATCCCGACGGCCTCGTCCTGCTCGCCTTCGCCTACGCCCTCTACAACGCCGCCGCGGCCGGGCGGATTCGCGGGGCCGCGCTGCTCGTCGTCGCCGCGATGGCCGGGGTCACCGCCGGGGAAATCGCCTCGCGGACCGGGCGGCACGTCGACAACTTCGCCTTCTTCCTGATGACCGGCTGGTTCGTCGCCCTGGTCGCGGGCGGCGCCGTCGCGCACTACCGCGCCGAAGCCGAGCGCACCAAGGAGGCCGAGGCCCGGGCCCGCGCCACCGACGAACGCCTGCGCATCGCCCGCGAGCTGCACGACGTCCTCGGCCACCACCTCGCGCTGATCAACGTCCAGGCCGGCGCCGCGCTGCACCGCCGTGACCCCGGGCAGGCCGAGGAAGCGCTCGGCGCCATCAAGGACGCCAGCAAGACCGCACTCCAGGAGTTGCGCACGACGCTCGGCATGCTCCGCGCCACCGACGGGCCGAGCCTCCAGCGGGTCGCGGAGCTGGCCGAATCGGTCGGCGCCTCCGGGCTGACCGTGCGCACCGAGATCGACGGGGTCGCCCGGGATCTGCCGCCGGACGTCGAGCACGCCGCGTTCCGGGTGGTCCAGGAGGCGCTGACGAACGTCGCCAAGCACGCCGGCGCGAAGACCGTCGTCGTCCGGCTCGGCTACGGCGCCGACGAGCTGTCCGTGCAGGTCGACGACGACGGCCGCGGCGGCGCGGCGCCGGCGGGCAACGGCATCCACGGGATGGCCGAACGCGCGCGGGCCCTCGGCGGCGAGCTGACCGCGGCGCCGCGCGAAGACGGCGGTTACCGCGTGCGCGCCCGGCTGCCGGTGCGATGATGGGCCGATGATCCGGGTCCTGATCGTCGACGACCAGCGGCTCGTCCGCGCCGGCTTCCGGTCCATTTTGGACGGGGAGGACGACATCTCCGTCGTCGCCGAGGCCGCGGACGGACGCGAGGCATTGCAGGCCGCGCACGACCACCACCCCGACGTCGTGCTGATGGACATCCGGATGCCGGTGCTCGACGGCCTCGCCGCCACCCGGCACCTCCTCGAAGACCCGGGCGTGCGGACCAAGGTCGTCATCCTCACGACGTTCGACCTCGACGAGGACGTCTACGGCGCGCTGCGGGCGGGCGCGAGCGGGTTCCTGGTCAAGGACACCGAGCCCGAGGAGCTGATCCACGCCGTGCGCGTGGTCGCCCGCGGCGACGCGCTGCTGGCGCCGTCGATCACCCGGCGGCTGATCGCGGAGTTCGCCGCACGCGGCACCCGGCCGGCGCCGTCCCCGGCGCTCGACCGGCTCACCGACCGCGAGCGCGAGGTGCTGTCCCTGGTCGCGGCCGGGCTGTCGAACGACGACATCGCGCGCGAGCTCACGCTGAGCCCGGCCACAGCGAAAACGCACGTCAGCCGCATCATGACCAAGACCGGCACGCACGATCGCGCGCAACTGGTCGTCCTCGCCTACGAGTCCGGCGCGGTGACGCCGCGGTGGCTGGCGCCCTGACCCGTACTCCCCCGGGTGTACGGGACCGGCCTTAGGGGACACCGCCGGGAGCACGTGAAGTGTCCTCCGCTGCGCGACGCGCGGTAGGGCCCTGCTCGCGAATCCTTGTCCACCATGGACACCATCACTCGTACCTCCGGGGGCGGCCTGGCGCGGCTGGCCGGCTGGGCGCAGCGCCACCGGTGGCTCGCCGTCGCGCTCTGGGCGCTGGTCCTCATCGGCGTCACGTTCACCTCGCAGCTGGCCGGCAGCGCGTTCCACGACGACAACTCGTTGCCCGGCACCGAATCCCAGCAGGTCGTGGACCTGCTCGAGAACTCCGCGCAGTCCGGCGCGAGCGCGCAGATCGTGCTGAAAGCCGACAGCGGGCTCGCCGCCAACCGGGCGTCGATCGACACCATGCTCGGCGAAGTCCGGTCCCTGCCGCACGTGCGGTCGGTGACCGAGACGACGCTCTCGCCCGACGGACGGATCGGTTACGCCACCGTCACTTTCGACGCGGCGTCGACCGATCTCCCCTACGACGACATCGTGAAGTTCGCCGACACCGCCAAGCGGGCCGGGCCGGTCGAGGTCGCGCTCGCCGGGGACCCGATCGAGCGGATCTCCGGAGGCGGCGGTCCCGCGGAGGGGGTCGGCTTGCTCGCCGCGCTGGTCATCCTCGTGTTCCTGTTTCGCTCGCTGCTCGCGGCCGGGCTACCGGTCATCACCGCGGTGTTCGCGGTCGGCAGCACGCTGGGCGTGATCACGGTCGTCTCGCACTTCGTCGACATCGCGAGCTACACCTCGCCGCTGATGATGCTGGTCGGGTTCGGCGTCGGCGTCGACTACGCGCTGCTCATCTTTTCCCGCTACCGCACGGAAATCCTCGCCGGCCACGACCGCGAGCCGGCGGCCCGGCGAGCCCTCGACACGGCCGGCCGCTCGGTCCTGTTCGCCGGGACGACGGTGATCATCGCCCTGCTCGGCCTCCTCGCGCTGGGACTCGGCGGGCTGCGCGGGGTCGCGTTGTCCGTCGCGCTGACGGTCCTGATGACGATGCTCGCGTCCGTGACGCTCCTGCCCGCGCTGCTGTCGTTGTTCGGCAAGCGGCTCGAGCGCGGGATCCGCCGGCAGGCTCTTCGGAAGGAGCCCGGCAAGGCGTGGCGACGGCTCGCCGACAGCGTCCAACGGCGTCCGCTGGCGCCACTGGCGCTCGGCTTGATCGTCCTCATCGGACTGTCCATTCCGGCCGCCGGCATGCGGCTCGGGTTCGCCGACGCGAGCACCGACCCGGCCGGTTCCACCACGCGCAAGGCCTACGACCTGCTGGCCGAGGGCTTCGGCCCGGGCTTCACCGGCCCGCTCGCGATCGTGACCGAAGACGGCGACACCGGTGCGCTGCAGCAGAAACTGGCGTCGACACCGGGCATCGCCCAGGTCCTGCCGCCGATGGGCCGGACGGTTCTGGTGTTCCCGACGACGTCACCCCAGGACGAGGCCACCGCCGATCTGGTGACGCGGCTGCGTACCGAAGTCCTCCCGACGCTGCCGGGCCACTACCTCGTCGGCGGTTCGGTCGCGGCGGCGACGGACTTCGCGGACGCCGTCGCGGACCGGCTGCCGCTGTTCGTGCTGGTCGTCGTCGGGTTGTCGGCGTTGCTGCTGATGGTGGTGTTCCGCTCGGTGCTGATCCCGCTCAAGGCGGCGCTGCTGAACTTGCTGAGCATCGGCGCTTCGCTCGGCGTGATGACCTTGGTGTTCGGCGACGGCTGGTTCGGCGCGCAGCCGGGCCCGATCGAGGCGTTCGTCCCGGTGATGATCTTCGCGATCGTCTTCGGGCTGTCGATGGACTACGAGGTGTTCCTGGTGTCCCGCATGCACGAGGAGTGGCGCCGCACGGGCAACGCCCAGTTGGCGGTGCGCGAAGGCCTGGCCTCGACGGGGGCGGTGATCACCGCCGCGGGCGCGATCATGGTCCTGGTGTTCGGAGCGTTCCTGCTCGACCCATCCCGCATGCTGGCCCAGTTCGGCCTCGGCCTGGCGGTCGCGGTCCTGCTGGACGCACTGGTGATCCGCTGCTTGGTCGTCCCGGCGATCATGCGGCTGCTGGGTGCCCGCGCGTGGTGGCTGCCGAAGTGGCTGGATCGGCGGCTGCCGCACTTCGCGCTGGAGCCGTGACGTGGCGCCCCGGCGCCCGGCAATGCGCTCAACAGCTTCGGCCGAACATCTCAAAGATCACTCACAGTGAGTTTACCTTTACGGTGAACAACCGGTTGAGCGGCAGACAACATCGTGCGCCGTCGGGTGAATTGGAGTGGAGGGACGTCCAGGACGAACGGGGAGGGACACCCGCGATGCTCGAAGATCCGTTGGAACAGCTCCGGCAGCAGGCTCACGTGACGATCGAATCCACCCAGGATCTCGCCTGGCGAGTCGAGCGAGCCGCGCACAAGGTGGCCGAAAAGCGGGCTGAGGAAGAGAAGGAGGCGGTTCCCCGCAAACCCGCACTGACGCCGCTTTCGCCTGTTCTGCACCACCGCGGGATGGTCGCCACGCCGTGGGAACTGCTTCACACGCTCGGACGCGCGACCGTACTCGCCGGGCAGACCCCTTCTCGTGGCCTGTCCCAGCATTGGAACTACCTCCGGTATCTGACGACCCTGCAAGCCGACCACCACGGTCGCATGGAGCTCTCCGCCAACGGGAAGCTTCAGCGTTACCACCGCAAAACCGTCCAGGCGCAAGATCTCGGAGCGGCGTTCGCCCTCCGGGCAGCGCGGGAAATCCTCTCCCGGCAGCACCCCGGCCACCACTTCGAAGTCGTCGACGCGGAAGTCGCGCTGGAGGCGGGCTGGGCCCTCCGCGGCAAGGAATCGAAAGGCAGGTACCTCACCCAGACCCGGCCCGGCTACTTCCTCATCGGGAAGAAGCCGGGCAGCCCGCTCCGGCTCGTCGTCGTCGAGTGCCGGGGCACGCACGGCAAGGCTGGTATGCAGCACGACCAGCTGGCTCGGGCCGCGGAACGGGTGCAGGCCTTCGCGCTCGACGGTGCACCGGCGCCCAGCCTGCTGATGTCGACGGCGCTTGCCGGGGACGGCGGTATCGGGCTGGGACTGCTCGACCCACCCGGTGACGGAGTGCTCCAGGAGCCTGGCGCCGGGCTCCCGGATCCGACCGGGCCGGCGGAGCAGCTGAATCTGTTCCCACAGATTCCTCAGGTCATGGAAGACGACACCGCCGGTACTCGGCCGGGGTTCAACGTCCGTGCGGTCGATTACGAATGGTTCTCCCGCGTACTGGTGAGGACCGCGGCAGCCGCGGTCCTCACCTTCGTCGGCGACCGGGAGAGCGCCGCTCACTACCTGACCCCGCGGCAGCAGATCCGGCTTGGTGACGACTACTCCCAGCACGCCACGAACGCCGAATGCGATGTCCGCGTCGACCTCGGCGGTGTGGAGCTCGTCGGCACCGACCACGTCTTCCGCCTCGATCGACGGCGGGTCGAAGTCTTCTCGGGCATCCCCGAGGTGCTTCACACGCTCCTCGCCCGGGACAAGGATCTGGGGTCCTACCTCGTGGAAGCTCCGCGGATGTTCGCGCGGTGGGCCGGGCGTTCCGCCGCTGCGGAAGGGGACTGGGGCGGAGTCGTCTCGATGGACGGAGACGGCACCGTCTTGGCGCTCCGCTGGCTCGGCGAAGGGCGGCGAGAACTCCGATCCACCTGACCCCGGACACGTTGAAGGGCCGCCACCGGAATCCGATGGCGGCCCTCTCCACGTCAGCCGTTATTCGTAGATCTCGCCCTTGGCGGCCTTCTCCACCAGCGACGCCGGCGGCTCGAAGTGGTCGCCGTACCGGGCGGCCAGCTCACGGGCTCGGTCGACGAAGCCCTGCAGGCCACCCTCGTACTGGTTGATGTACTGGATGACGCCACCGGTCCAGGCCGGGAAGCCGATGCCGAAGATCGAGCCGATGTTGGCGTCGGCCACCGATGTCAGCACGCCCTCGTCGAAGCACTTCACCGTCTCGAGGGCCTCGGCGAAGAGCATCCGCTCCTTGAGGTCCTCGAACGGCACCTCGGCCGAGCCCGACTTGAACGCGTCACGCAGCCCCGGCCACAGGCCGACGCGCTTGCCTTCGGCGTCGTACTCGTAGAAGCCCGCGCCGGTCGAACGGCCCTTGCGGTCGAACTCCTCGACCATCCGGTCGATCACGGTCTCCGACGCGTGCGCCTTCCATGTGCCGCCCGCGGCCTCGACCGCTTCGCGAGTCTCCTTGCGGATCTTGCGCGGCAGGGTCAGCGTCAGCTCGTCCATCAGCTGCAGCGGCGGCGCCGGGTAGCCGGCCTGCGAACCCGCCTGCTCGATCGACGCCGGCTCGACGCCCTCGCCCAGCGCGGCGACGGCCTCGTTGATGAACGTGCCGATCACGCGCGAGGTGAAGAAGCCGCGGCTGTCGTTGACGACGATCGGGGTCTTCTTGATCTGCAGCGTGTAGTCGAAGACCTTGGCCAGCGTCGCCGGCGACGTCTTCTCGCCGCAGATGATCTCGACCAGCGGCATCTTGTCCACCGGCGAGAAGAAGTGGATCCCGATGAAGTCCTCGGTGCGCTGCACGCCCTCGGCGAGGGTGGTGATCGGCAGCGTCGAGGTGTTCGAGCCCAGCACGGCGTCGGCGTTGACGATGCCCTCGATCTCGCCGAACACCTTGTGCTTCAGCTCGACGCTCTCGAACACGGCCTCGATGACGAAGTCGACGCCCGCGAAGTCGGCCGGGTCGGCGGTCGGCTTGATCTTGGCCAGCAGCGCGTCCGACTTCTCCTGCGTGGTCTTGCCGCGCGAGAGGGCCTTCTGCTCCAGTTTCTCCGCGTAACCCTTGCCCTTTTCGGCCGCCTCCTGCGAGACGTCCTTGAGGACGACGTCGATGCCGGCCTTCGCCGACACGTACGCGATCGCGGCGCCCATCATGCCCGCGCCCAGGACGCCCACCTTGCGAGCCGTGTACTTCTCGAAGCCGTCCGGCCGCGAGCCGCCGGAGTTGATGGTCTGCAGGTCGAAGAAGAACGCCTTCGTCATGTTCTTCGAGACCTGGCCGGTGGCGAGGTGGATGAAGTAGCGCGTCTCGATCTGGATCGCGGTGTCGAAGTCGACCTGCGCGCCCTCGATCGCGGCGGCCAGGATCGCCCGCGGCGCCGGCATGTTCGCGCCCTTGATCTGCTTGCGCAGGTTCGCCGGGAACGCCGGGAGGTTGGCCGCGAAGCTCGGGTTCGACGGGGTGCCGCCCGGGATCTTGTAGCCCTTGACGTCCCACGGCTGCACGCCGCCCTCGGGGTTCGCCTTGATCCACGCCTTCGCGGCGGGGACGAGCTCCTCGACCGTGCCGACGAGCTCGTGCACCAGGCCAAGCTCCAGCGCCTTGGCCGGCCGGTGCCGCTGGCCCTGGAGCAGGACGTTCAGCAGCGCGCTCTGGATGCCGAGCAGGCGCACGGTGCGGACCACGCCACCGCCGCCGGGCAGCAGGCCCAGCGTCACCTCGGGCAGGCCGATCTGGCTGCCCTTGACGTCGGCGGCGATGCGGTGGTGCGTCGCCAGCGCGATCTCCAGGCCGCCGCCGAGCGCGGCGCCGTTGATCGCCGCGACGACCGGCTTGCCGAGCTGCTCGATGCGGCGCATCTGCCCCTTCATCAGGGTGCTGCCCTCGGTCAGCTCGACGGCGTGCTCGGGCTTGGCCTGGATGAGGTCGTTGAGGTCGCCGCCGGCGAAGAACGTCTTCTTGGCGGACGTGATGACAACACCGGTGATGTTGTCCTTCTCCGTTTCGAGGCGGTCGACCGTGACACCGAGCGACTCGCGGAAGTCGGCGTTCATCGTGTTCGCCGACTGGTTCGGGTCGTCCAGGGTCAGGGTGACGATGCCGTCTTCGTCCTGCTCCCAGCGGATGGTCTTGCTTTCAGCCATTTCGGTCCTCACACCCGCTCGATGATGGTCGCGACGCCCATGCCGCCGCCGATGCACAGGGTCACCAGGGCGCGGCGCGCCTGGCGGCGTTCCAGCTCGTCGACCACGGTGCCGACCAGCATCGCGCCGGTGGCGCCGAGCGGGTGGCCCATGGCGATCGCGCCGCCGTTGACGTTGACCTTCTCCTCGTCGAGGTGCAGGTCCTTGATCCACTTGAGCACGACGGAGGCGAACGCCTCGTTGAGCTCCCACAGGTCGATGTCCTCGGGCTTGAGACCCGCGGTCTTCAGCACCTTCTCGGTGGCCGGGGTGGGCCCGGTGAGCATGATCGTCGGCTCGGAGCCGATCGACGCGGTGGCCACGATCCGGGCGCGCGGGGTCAGCCCGAAGGTCTTGCCGACCTGCTCGGAGCCGACGAGCACCAGCGCGGCGCCGTCGACGATGCCGGAGGAGTTGCCGCCGGTGTGGACGTGGTTGATCTTCTCGACCGAGTGGTACTTCTGCAGCGCGACGGCGTCGAAGCCGCCCAGCTCGCCGATGCCGGCGAAGGCGGGCTTGAGCTTGCCGAGGCTCTCGACGGTGGAGCCGGGACGGCGGTGCTCGTCGTGGTCGAGGACGGTGACGCCGTTGATGTCCTTGACCGGCACGACGGACTTCGCGAAGTAGCCGCCGGACCAGGCGGCCTCGGCGCGGTCCTGCGAGCGGACGGCCCAGCGGTCGACGTCCTCGCGGGAGAAGCCCTCGATGGTCGCGATCAGGTCGGCGCCGGTGCCCTGCGGGACGATGTAGTTGTCGTAGGCGGTGGCCGGGTCCATGAACAGCGCGCCGCCGTCGGAACCCATCGGCACGCGCGACATCGACTCGACGCCGCCGGCGATGATCAGGTTGTCCCAGCCGGAGCGCACCTTCTGCGCGGCGGTGTTGGTGGCCTCGAGGCCGGAGGCGCAGAAGCGGTTGAGCTGCACGCCGGCGACGGTCTCGGGCAGGCCCGCGTTGAGGGCGGCGGTGCGCGCGATGACGGCGCCCTGCTCACCGACGGGCGAGACGACGCCGAGGACGATGTCGTCGATCGCCTGCGGATCGAGGTTCGGGTGGCGGACCTTGAGTTCGTTGATCAGGCCGACCACCAGGTCGACCGGCTTGGTGCCGTGCAGGGCACCGCCCTTGTTCTTGCCGCGAGGCGTGCGGATCGCCTCGTAGATGTAGGCCTCGCTACTCACAGAACAACTCCTCGCGAGCGTGTGGACGTCGTCGTGCCATGGCCGATGATACCGGCCAGTAGGGCTAATGGCCATTAACATATCGCCGGATAACCCCATGGTGTCAATGGGTTGCAGGTGTGCCGTTAACCGCTATCGTTCACTCACCATGACCGACTCAGTGCGTAGCGCGCGCCCCCGCGACCGCAAGGCCCAGCTGGCCGCGGTGGCGGCGGAGCTGTTCCGCGCCCGGGGCTTCCCCGGAGTCGGCATCAAGGACATAGCGGACGCGGCGGGCGTAACGGGGCCGGCGTTGTACCGCCACTTCGCGGACAAGCAGGCAATCCTGGCGTACGTGGTCCTGAGCGGCTTCGACGACATGGAAGCGGCGACGGCGGAGGCCCTGTCGGACTCGGTCCCCCCGGCTGACCAGCTCCATTCCCTCCTCGACCGGCTCGCCGCCCAGGCGGTCGAGCGGCGCGAGATCGCGGCCTTGTGGCGCTGGGAGGGCCGTCACCTGCCGAAGGAGGACCAGCGCGAGATCGCCCGCCGATCAGCGCTGGCCTTGGCGGCGTGGTCGAAGGCCCTCCAGGCCCAGCGTCCGGAGCTGCCGGCCGAGGACGCCGAGCTCCTGTGCTGGGCGGCCCTGTCGGTGTTCGGCAGCGTGTCGGTCCACCACACATCAGTGGCGCGTCGCCGCTTCGCTGCGTTGTTGGTCGAGCTGGCCTGGGATGTGCTGAACACCACACTCCCCGAACCGTCGTCTCCTCCTCCCGCGGTCGCATCGAGCCTGGGCAAGCCCTCCCGCCGCGAGCAGGTGTTGGCGGAGGCAACGGCCCTGTTCGCCCAGAGGGGCTTCCACGACGTGAGCATGGAGGACATCGGAGCGGCGGCGGGCATAGCGGGGCCTAGCGTGTACCGCCACTTCCCCAGCAAGGCGGCTTTGATGGTGGCAATCGGCCACCGAGCGGCGGACAGGCTGGCCCTGGCGGCGGAGCTGGCGTTGCAGACTTCGGACGAGCGCTCGGCCTTGCGCCGCCTGGCGGCGTCGTATGTACACACGATCTTGCACACGCCGGAGCTGCTGGTGTCGTTCTCGGCGGACCGCGTGACGATGCCAGACCGGGACAAGGTTGACCTCCTGCGGGTGCAGCGGGACTACGTGGCCCAGTGGGTGACGCTGCTGTCAGCGGTGCGGCCGGAGCTGCCGCCGAGGGAAGCAAAGATCACGGTCCACGCGGCGCTGACCATTGCCAACGACCTGGCACGCACCCGCCGGGTGGCGTCGAGGCCGAGCTTCGAGCCGGAGCTGACCGCATTGCTCCACACCGTTCTCGGTGTCCCCTGATCGGCGCACAGCATCGGTCCCTGTCGCAACCGCCGGAAATGCGGGACAATCAAGCCGGGCCGGCGGGGTCCGCTCTCCATGCGAGAGGGGAAATGGTGGAGCAACGAGGAAACGGGATCCGGATTCCACACACCCGTCCGGCTTTTGCGCCCGTCCACCCCGACGTTCGGCGCCGTGCAGTGCGACATCCGGCGCAACCGCGTTCGTGAGCACTGCGCACCCGCCGCCGATCCGGAAACGAACCACCATCGGCCACGAGGAGCAATCATGCAGGCACGACACCGCACCGAGGAACCGGCGGTCGAATCGGAGCTCGTCGACCTCGGCGGAGTGTCGCTGATCGAGCTTCGCACTCTCGGGGGACCGAGACTCCGGAGTTCCTTGCGGCATGCCGTGGAACGGGCCTCACACATCCGGGTGACCGCCAGCGGCAGCGGCAACAACGCGCAGCGCGTCGACTGACCACGATGGTGACGGGACCGAGCACCTGCGGAGAACTCCCTACGCATCACTTTTCGTGGGCGGATTTCGACGCTCTGGCCCGAGCGGAAAGCACCCCGTCGCAGATTCCGAATCTGCGCGCGGCTGAACGGAGCAGACGGCTGCTCCTGATTCGTGGAATCATCGACGAAGCCACAAAGGCGCCAGAGCTGTACGAACCGCTGGCGTCACCCGACTCCGCCTGGGAATTACTGGCCAAGACCGAGCAGGCTGCTCCCGCGGCATTGGAAGCGATCCTGGCCCATCCCTACACCGGTAGCTGGGCGGGGTACACGATCCGGCTGTGCCGGCACGACGTCAGCGGTGTCTTCCCGTTCTGGGTGCACTTGGGCCACCTCCACAGCCTGGCCGCGGCGGCCGCCATCCGCGCGGGCATCACGTTCGAGACGTCCGTCCCCTGCTGGCAGGGCAATGTATTCCTGCCGACGCTGGGCATGGCCGGGCTGAGATCCGCGCAACCGTTCGGTGTCGCGCACATCCGCGGCCGAGACGGCGCTTTCGAGGTGTGGAACAGCGCAGCCCGGGTCCGCGTGCCGTCCGCACGCACTCCGGACACCGAACACTGGTCGGGCATTCGGGAAGCGGTGACGTGGGCGGGCGAGCGGCGGCTGGCGGTCAAGCTCGACGACGTCGACCCCTACCGGGGACTCTACGGGCCGATACCGCCCCAGCGGCTCGACGCCGCCACCCTCGAGTCGTGGCGGACCGTGCTCGACGACGCCTGGCGGCTGCTGGCCGGCCGCGTGCCGGAGTTCGCCGAGGCGATTCAGGGAGGGCTCGACTCATTGGTGCCGGATCCGCCGGTGCCGTTCCGGCTGCCGAGCGCGTCGACCGGTGAAGCCTTCGGAAGCGCCATAATGGCGTATGGCGCCGATCCCGCTCAGCTAGCCGCGGCACTGGTGCACGAGTTCCAGCACATCCGGCTCGGCGGCCTGCTGCATCTCGTCCCCCTGACCGTGGACGATCCCCGCGAACGGCTTTACGCGCCGTGGCGGCCCGATCCCCGGCCCATCGGCGGTGTCATCCACGGCATCTACGCCTTCTTCGGCGTGACGGCGTTCTGGCGTGCCGTCGCCGCCGACGATCCGGAGAATCCGCTCGCCTCGTTCGAGTTCGCGCTTTGGCGTGCTCAGACCTGGCGGACGGTCAGGGCGGTCCGGGCCGACGAAAGCCTCACGCCGGCGGGCCGTCGCTTCCTCGGGTGCGTCGCCACCCGGCTCTCGCCGTGGCAGCACGAGCCGATCCACCACCACAGCGCCTTCCTCGCCGGCTTGGCCGCCCAGGATCACTATGCAGCTTGGCGCGCACGCCACCTGCGGCCGGATCCACAGCTCGTGGCCTCATTCGCCGATGCCTGGGTCGGACGGCGTCCGCCCTCGTTCGCGGGCCCGCTTCCCGAGCCGGGGCCGCCGACCCCGGTGCCGGACGGCACGTGGCCCGACGCGCGCACCGACCTGCTCCGGATCCGCTTCGGACCTGGCGGTGGCTCCGCTTTGCCGGCGAGGGGTCCGACGGTGCCGGGAGCGACGTCGGCGGACGTGCTGTTCGCGAGCGGCCGCTATTTCGAGGCCGCCGACAGCTACCGGCAACTCCTTGCCGCGAATCCGGATGACCCCTCCGCCCTGGTCGGATTGGGCCTCGCAATGGCCGCGAGAAGCACCGGACCGGCCACGCGCGCCCTGCTGCACCACCCGGAGCTGGTCCGGGCGGTGCACCGGCTGGTGCGCGCGGCAGTCACCGTGCCACCTTCGGTCGAAGCGGTCGCCGGCTGGCTGGGCAAGGTGGTCTACTGACCCCTCAAAGCGGCATCGGATCGATGTCGCAGTCCGCTCGGGTCTTCTTCGACGCTGCGATCGTGCCCGGGTGGGTCTCACCGAGCACCAGGCGGTAACGGGTCATGACGTCTTCGTAGAGCTCCCCCGCCTCCACCTCCCGTCCGAGGGCGATCAGGTCGAGAACGCGGTTGAGCTGAACGGCCAGCGTAGTCGGATGGTCGGCGCCGAGCACGCGGCGGGACCGCTCGAGCAGTTCCGCGTCGAGCTCCGCCGCCTCTTCCACCCGATCGAGCGCGGCCCAGTCGCTCGCGACATCGATGGCGCACACGATGGTGTGCGGGTGGTCTTCGCCCAGCGCGGCACGGAATTGCTCGAGCGCGCGCTCGTCGAGCACCCTGGCCGCGGCGGGGTCGCCGCCGAGCCGCAGCGTCACGCCGAGGTCGAGGGCCGCCGAAAGCGTGTGGGGATGGTTCTCGCCCAGATTCTGGCGATAGAGGTTGAAGACCTCTTCGCCGCGCTTTTTCGCCTCAGTCAACATCCGGGCGTGCCTC
The DNA here is from genome assembly GCF_053586895.1 of Amycolatopsis sp. NPDC003731. NCBI lineage: Bacteria > Bacillati > Actinomycetota > Actinomycetes > Pseudonocardiales > Pseudonocardiaceae > Amycolatopsis > Amycolatopsis sp. NPDC003731. The sequence continues at coordinate 15,702 of NZ_JBSFNC010000086.1, forward strand.
AAGTCGATGGAATGTCCCAGCGCGCAAGCCATCGCGTTCGGGTGGTCGTTGCCGTAGCGAGTCCGGAACCGCTCCAGAGCATCGCCGGAAAGGGCCAATGCGGCTTCGTGATCACCGTCTTTGCGACACGCCACCGACTGGAAGTACCGGCGCCGCAGCGTCCCGACGCTGTCCCCGCCGTACATCTGCTCCGCGCGCTCGGCGATGCGCTCCTGCTCGATCCGGGCCCACGGATAGTCGCCGAGCTCCCGCCGGGCGAGCACCAGCAGCACCTGGGTGGCGATCGGACCGACGTTGTCATAGCCGAAGACCTCGACGCTGCGAGCGTAGATCTCTTCGGCGAGGTCGCGCGCAGCGCGGTAGTCGCCGACGAGCAGCAAGGCCACCACGAGGTCGTGGCCGGCGCTGATCGTCGTCGGGTCGTCCTCGCCGAACAGGCCGCGGCTCTTGGTGTAGACGTCTTGGTTGAACTCCCGGGCCTCGGCGAACTCACCGCGCGCCTTGAGGATCATCGCGAACGTCCGCTGGGCGTTCAGCGCTTCCTCGCTGTTGGGTCCCCTGGTCTCCCGGTACCAGTCGAGGGTGCGCCGGCTGACCTCGGCGGCCTCTGAGTAATGCCCGACCGTCCAGAGGTAGAAGCCGAGCCGTTCGGACGCCTCCATCTCGAGCGCAGGCACTTCCTCCAACGGCTCCTCGCCGCGGGCTTCCCGCTCCTTCCGGTCGCGCTGCCACGCTTCGACCGCGCGTTCCGCCAAGGTGAGCGCGCCCTGGTGGTCACCCCACGAATACAGGAACCGCATGAGGTTGAGCACCAGCTGCCGCACCCACAGATCGGTGCACTCGAGCAGTTCTGCGTCGTAGATGTGCGGCAGGATTTCCTGGTACCGCGGCCATTGCCGCGACGAAGCCGGGTCGTTCGGGTCCAGCCTCGCGAGCAGGAGGTGAGCGCCGTGGCGCATCTCCCGCCGGTGCTGTTCACTCATCCGATTGCGAAGGACGAGCTGAACCAGCCGGTGCAGGAGCAGTGTGTCGCTGCGGTGGTCGATCTTCGCGAGACCGTAGCGGTTGATGTCGCGAACGGCACGGCCGAGCCGCATCGGGTCGCGGAGTGCCGAATCGAGCTCCGGTGACACCGAGATACCGCGCACGCCGGTGAACAAGCTCCGGGAAATGGGCTCAGGGGCGAAGAAAGCGCATACTTGCAGGAGCTGGTGCGCGGCCGGATTGCTCGAGCTCAGCTGGTCGAAGGATACGTTCCACGCCGCAGCCACGGAAAGCTCGTAGTCGGTCGGAGAGGAAGTGTCCAGGATTTCGTTCACCTTTTCGTCGAATAGCCGAAGGTATTCGACGGCGGGCATTCCGGTCTCGGCCAGCCAGGCCGCAGCCTGATCGATACCCAAGGGCAGGTCGCCCAATTTTTCGGCAATTCGATCGGCGTCTTCTTCGGACAACGCCAGCCTGCGCATGGTGAGCAGCTTTCGGCTTTCCTCGCGCCGGAACACAGCCACTTCCAGAGGCCGAGCAATACCAGCCCAGCTGGGGTTTCGCGAAGTCACCAAGATCTGCCCGGGACCGTCGACCGGGAAGAACGGCCGTACCATTTCAGGGTCTTCGGCCGAGTCGAAAACAAGCAACCAGCGCCGGTAGGGCCGCCCCAGCCGCAGCGCTTCACGAACGGCGGGAACCGCGGTGATCGACTCTTCCGCGCCGGGTAGCCGGAGGTGCTGTGCCAGTTCGGTGAGCGAGGTTCGAATCTGAGTGGCCCGGGTGGCCTGGATCCACCACACCACGTCGTAATCTTGCAGATGACGGTAGATGTACTCGACCGCCATCTGCGTTTTGCCGATACCACCCATCCCGTGCAGCGCGGCCGGGAGCACGGCGGTCGTCCCGGCTCCCAGCCGCTGACTCAGCTGGTCCAGCAGCTCGTGTCTGCCGGTGAAATTCGGATTCTTCGGCGGGATGGACCCCCAGATCGGCGGAGCCTCGTCGCCGGTCCGCCGCTCGTACCGTGCGGTAGCTTCGGCTACCGTTGCCACAACCCGAGATCGCACGTTCGGGGGTATATCGTCCACTGGCGGGTGAGTGTCGACTACTTTTTCCTCGACCCCTTCAGAAGCCGGAGTCTTGAGTCCTTCCGACATGGTGTCACTCGCCATTGTGTTCGATTTTTCCTTACCAGGATCCGGAGTTGTTCCCGTTGAGGGCAGACGATGTTCAAGCCTACTAGCTCGAGAGAGATAAGGACCCGACAGGGCTCGCATGAGATCACGCTCGAGAGCAATATCCGAGGGGGTTGCGGTCGGCAGCACCGGATCGGGTGTCGAATCGGGCGCCGCCAGTGCGGCCCGCAGCCGTGCCAACACCGGTAACCGGTCACCGAACTGCCGCGAGGCGGCCAGCACAGCGTGCGCCGTTTCGGACCGCCGCGCCCCGCGCAGCAATGTCTCCCTGACCTGGCCGGAGAATTCCCATTGCGTGCGATCCCACGACGTCTCGCCCCGCACCTGTTCGAGCAGACCGCTCGTGAACACCTCGGCCAGGTCATCGGGACCGGACTCCGGAACCAGCTCCGCCTGCAGCGCGCGGGCGATCCCGATGTCCACCGGTACTGCCGCGAGCAACGTGGCCAGGCGGAACGCGGACGGCGACGCCGAACTGTGGAAGTTCCTGACGCGCTCGGTCGCGGAGCGCTCCCCGAGCGCGGCGTCGGGGTCGACCGGCCTGGGCTCGTCCCGGGCGAGTACGACGGTGGCTTTTCGCGGCGCGGTCCCCGTTCCGGTGACGAGATTCGCCCACCAGCGCAACCACCGATCCCCGAGCTCCAGCACCGGAACCGCCACTGCCCCGGCGGTCAGCTCGGCAGCCTCTTCGCGGTCGAGCAGGGGATCCGCTGGGCGGACGTGGTAGTAGCGGTTGGGCCGGAGAGGCCCCGGCGGAGTCAGGATCGTCTGGTGCACGGCGACGCCTCCGCGCGCCCACAGCCGCTGCGGTAGGAGGTGCACGATCGCGGTCGGCATCGCGCGGGCCCACTGCGCGAGCATCGGGGACACGAGGTCTCGGCGCCAGGCATCGCTGATCCCATCGGTCACCAAGAGCACCAGGCTCCGGCGCGAGGATCCGATCACCTCCCGCGGTCCGCGGGACGGCGCCTCCGAGGTGCCACCGCGCAGCACCGGGCCGAGGACTGCCCCGCCCTCGGCAGTTCCCGTCTTGCCCGTCTCGAGCAATCGGACGCGCAGCGAGCGAAAAGCGCCGAGCCGCTCGATGAGCTGGACGAACGCGTTCACCGTAGGAGTCCACAACACGGTCGAAGGGCTCGAATCGATGACCACGGTCAGATCGAGCCAGCGGCTGCGGCCGGGCCGGGTGACCGGTAACCACGTCCCGGTCTGGGCGGCCCGCTCGGCCGTCCGTTCCTCATCGAGTTCCACGTCGTCAGGATCGGTCGTTCGCACCTTGCGCTTGAACGGGCGCAATGCACGGAGCATCGCGGCCGCACCGGGCAGCACGGGCGTCGAGGAGACACCGAGCGTCGCAGCCTCGCCCACCGGACTCCCGGCCGGCTCGACGACCGACGGTGCAGGAAACCCACCGGGCTCGCCGCCCGGCCCGGCTGAGACCGGACGCTCTTCTTCCCGTGAGACCTTCCCCGAGCCGGCGGCCGGCCATTCCGGCGGCTGCGTGGTTCCGGATTCGGGGTTCGGTTCACCGACGCGGCCTGGATGTCCCGGCGAGTGCGGACGCTCGGGTTCCGCAGCCGACTCCGGCGCACGAGTGGGTGAACGCGCCTCGATCGCTGCCATCAGCCAGAGGCCGTCCCCGAGCTCCGACCAGGTCAGATCGTGGTCGCCCGGGATGGGCTCCGGCCGCGCGACCATGTCACGACACCTGCGAGTCGAGCTGGCGCCAAAGCGAGTCGACCAGCCGCGGCCAGTATTCGTCGTCCGGCTGGTAGGCGCCCGAAGTCGCCAGGAAAACCGCGTCCAGCAGCTTGTCCGCGGGCAGGCCGCCGACAGCCGCGCTGCGCGCGACGAAGTCCTCGATCAGCCCTTCGCGCATTTCCGAACCATCGATGGCGTGGGCCGCCACCATCGCCGCGAGCTGGTGGACGTCGGGCTCCTGGGTCTCCAACCGCAGGCAACGCCGGAGGAAGGCCGGGGGAAACTCTCGTTCCCCGTTGCTGGTGATGACGACGACCGGGAACGCCGAACACCGGACGCGCCCTTCGCGGATCTCCGCAGTGAAACCGGGATCCGCGGTGAACACCGTCGCTCGTTCTTGGTGCCGGACGTCGCGGGCCAGCTCGGGAATGGTGAATTCCCCGTCTTCGAACAACCCGAGCAGGTCGTGGGGAAGGTCGGACTCGGACTTGTCGAGCTCGTCGACCAGCAGCACGCGGGGCAGCCGGCGCGGCAGGAAGGCGGTACCCAGCTCTCCGAGCCGGAGGAACTCGCCGACCGGCGCGTCCCCCGGTGTCTGCTTCCGAGGTTCGGCAGCGGCGAGTTCCTTGCGAGCGGCCGCCGCCTGCACCCGGCCGATCGCGTCGTAGTCATACAGACCCGACTTGTACGTCGTGTGAGAAGTGATCGGCCAGCGCAGGACCCGGCCCAATCCCAGTTCCCGGGAAATGCGGTACGCGAGGCTCGACTTCCCGCTGCCCGGCCGCCCGGTGACCAGCAGTGGGCGGCGCAGGTAGAGCGCCGCGTTGACCATCTCCACTTCGTGCCGGTCGACGTGCCGCGTCGAATAGCTCAGCACCGTGCCGAGCTTTCGGTCGATTTCTCCGTCATCGGCGGGGAAGACGTCCCGTTCCGGCAGTTCAGCCCCTCGGAAGGTGCGCCAGGGGGGAGGCGGCGGCAGCAGGTCGGCGAGCCGGACGTCGTGGAGCGGACGGCCGGTGCCACGGTAGATCCACCAGTCCGGAGGGCTGTCCGGATGGGGCCCGCTTCGGGCGGTGTGGTCAGGAAGCTCACTCACGCTCGTCGGCACCTCCCTCGGGCGGCCCGATGATCCCGGTTTCGCCGACGGGAAGCAAGCGGTTCGGGTCGTCCCATAGCACCACCAGGTCTTTGACGACACCGTCGCCTTTAGACGCCTCCGGATTCCGGAACGCGTCCAGCCGTGACTTCCTCGTCAGGGTGGGCAAATCCCCCAGTCCCCCACTGCACCAGGCCAGCCAGACTACCACTTCGCGAACGGCTTCCGCAGGGGCCGAAGGGTGCCAAGCGATGACCGGCACGCCAGCACGCAGTGCCGGCAGAAGTTCATCGTGCTCGGAAATGGTGCTGACCGGCGGCGATTCGGTCAGCACGGCCATACCGTATTGCGCATCGCTCAAGCGTGCCTCGAGCCGATAGCGATCCTCGCGGTCACCAGGCTGACAAAAATACACCCGTTCGAAGGAATGATCGCGTACCCACGATGCCCACCGTCGGCGCCACGCCCGATGCCAGCGCGGCGACGCCATCCGTTCGAGCGGCCGGACGATCGTGAGATAACTGAAACACAGCGGTTTCGGAGAACCCGACGCACGGTCGGCGGACCAGTAGTGCACCGGGAGGTCGAGGAGACGCCGGGGGAGCACGAATTCGATCACGACGTCCGCAGCCTTGCCTGCCCATGCCTCCTCGGCCGCAGCGACCACCCGGTCGACGTACGACTCGAGTTCCGCGCAGCGGACCATCCAGGTTTCCCCGAGCGGCGGTGGCCAGACGCCCGCGTCGTCCTGCCGCCAGTAAGAAAGGCGGTACAGGTCGTCGTCGATGGCGTCCGGCCACACGACGATCATGAGGTGGAGGCGGCCCGGATCCGCCGTGTCCGGCTCCGGTTCCGCCCGGAGTTCCGCCAGCGCGTCTTCGAGCCGCAGCCGCCGGACCTGCCCCGCGAGCCACTCGCGGAGCTCCGCGGCGAGGTCCGGGCTGCTCTGGCGCGCAATCGCCTCGACGAAGATCAAGGGTGGCGGTAGCTCTCCCGGCGCGGCGTTGAAGTCCGCCAATCCGTAAAACGCTTCCGCGGCGTCCTGGTACTTCGGGACCGGGAACACGTACCTGGCCGCCCGCCGGACGGCTTCCCCCAGCCCGGGCGGCGCGAAACCGGCCAGCCGCTGAATCAGCCGCTCTTGTTCCGCCTCGGGCACCACCTCGTGCACCCGGAAGGCGGCCATCAATTCCCGCACCTCGGCACTTTCCCTGCTGCCGGGCCGGAGGAAGTCGAGTACGTCGGCCAGGCCGGCCAGCCCGCCCGCGAGCCGAGCGCACGCCGAGACGATTTCGATCAACTGATCGCGCCCCGCGAGCTGGTCCGAGAAGGTGAACGGGTGATCGAGCACTTCCCGCAGTTCGGCCACCATGAGGATGCGGATCGACTTGTCATCGGCGAAGCCGGCCGTCACGAGCACATCCACGAGCGCCCTGCGCAGGGCCAATCCGGGTCCGAGTTGCTCCTGCCTCGCCACCGGACGCACCACCTGCCCACCCCCGAGAAGCGCACTGAAGATCGTGAGTCTACCTGCCGAGGATGGCCGTGGCAGGGCAAAAGGTGGACACACCACCCCGGGCCGACCCGGCCGGTGAGCCATTGCTTCAGCCTTTCGTGAATCCCGAAGTAAACAATTTTCCGGCTAGCAGCGGAACGGCCACGAAAGCCCGCTCCCGGCTTCGTTGCGTAAACCCCGATGTGACGGAGAGAAGTCATCCGAAACTCCAAACGCGAGCCCGCAACCGGCGTAGGATGACGAGACCGTCGTGACGAAACCTCCGCTCACCAGGCGAAACGGTAAAAAGCCACCACCCGAGGAGACAACTACGAGGCGTGATATTTTCTCTGCCTCCCGTCCAGAGAGGACGGTCATGTGAGAGGGGACCAGCTCGATGCGATCGCCGGTGGGCGCCGGGCAACCGGGGGTCGAATCCAAACTCCTGGACCTGAGCTCGACACCACTGTCCGTACTTCGGACACTGGATTCAACATCCCTGCACCGGTCGGTCCGGCACGCCGTCGAGCGCACTGCACACATCCCGGTGACCGCGAGCGGGAGTGCCGGTGCCCAACGGGTCGAATAGCCCGGCACCAGGAGCACTGACCGTGCCCAGCACGGATGATGTCCCTCACGGCCCGGCGCACCACTGGCTTTCCTGGCAAGAGTTCGATCTCCTTGCGCGTTCCTCCGGCGGACCCGAGGCAGTCCGGCGGTTGCGGGCGGCCGAGCGCAGCCGCCGCCTGCTCCTGTTGCGCGGATTGATCGACGACACCGCGGCGAACCCGGAGCTGCACGCACCCCTGCCTTCGCCGAAGCTGGCATGGGAACTCCTGGAACGCGCAGAAGAAGCGGATCCGAGCGCCCTGGACGCCGTGCTTGTCCACCCCTACACGGGGAGCTGGGCCGGTCTGATCACTCGTGTCCTGCGCAACCCCGGAATCGACCCGCGACCCGTTTGGCTGCTTCTGGGCCACGTCCACTCGCTCGCCGCGGCGGCTGCGTTGCGAGCCGGCCTCGATTCCTTCCGCATTGCCGTGCCGGTGTGGAACGGCGACGTCGCACTGCCGACGCTGGGGGTCGCGCGGCTGCCCCGCACCGGGGAGTTCACCACCGCGGAGGTCTGTGTCCGGGAGGGGGAGATCGTGGTGACCGACGGGGTCGCGACGGTGCGGATCCCGTCGGAACCGGTCACCGATACACCGGGTTGGCTCGGACTGAGGACGTTCGAGCTGGTATCGGGCGGAAAACAGCTCACCCTGCGGCTCGACGACGTCGACCCCTATCGGGGGTTGTTCCGCCCGCTCGCGCCCGAGCGGCTGAGCGACGGCGATCTGAGCCATTGGCACGGCATGCTCTCCGAGGCCTGGCGTCTGCTGGTGACCCACGCTCCCGGGTTCGCCGACGCCTTGCCCATCGGTCTCGATTCGATCGTCCCCGAGCCGTCCTTCCCCTTCAGGTTGCCGAGTGCGTCGAGCGGCGAGGCGTTCGGCAGTGCGGTGATCTGTCGTCCCGACGATCCGGCCGCGCTCGCGGCGACGCTGTTGCACGAGTTCCAGCACATTCGGCTGGGTGGCCTGCTCCAGCTCGTCCGGCTGCACGACGACGACCGCAGGCAACGCATCTACGCGCCGTGGCGGGACGATCCCCGGCCGCTGGGCGGAGTGATTCACGGCATCTACGCCTTCTTCGGGGTCACGGCCTTCTACCGGGCCCTCAGTGCCGCTTGTCCCGACGACGACTTGGCCGCCTTCGAGTTCGCCCACTGGCGGCACCAGGTTTGGCACACGCTCGACGGGATCCGCAAGGACGACGCACTCACGGAGGCGGGCGACCGCTTCCTGGGCCAGGTAGCCGAAGCCGTACTGCCCTGGTTGGACGAGCCCGTGTCCCCAATGGCCGCACACTGGGCGGCGTGGGCCGCCATGGAACACCACGGCGGCTGGCGGTTGCGCCACTTCCGACCCGATTCCGGCTATGTCGCCGAACTGGCCGCGGCCTGGCGCTCCGGTCTTTCCTGTCCCGCACTCGCCTCCGCAGAACCCTCGCTGGTCACCGACCCCGACGGCGAGTGGTCCGAAGCGAGGATCGATCTGCTGCGCGTGCGGCTCGGGCCGGACGGCGAACGACGCGCGCGAGAGGTGTGGACCCAGGTGCCCGGACTGTCCGAGGCCGACTTCGCCTTGATCGACGGACGCGCCGAAGACGCAATCACCGAGTACCGCGCCGATCTACGGCGGGATCCGGACGCGCCCGGCTCGCTGATCGGACTGGGCTTGGCTCTGCGGCACGCCGGACAGCACCGGACCGCCGAGGTCCTCCTCGAGCGACCGGAACTGGTTCGCGCGGTGCATCGGATTCTGCGGGACGGGCCGCGGCCGTCGCCGTCACCGGAAGACGTCGCGCGCTGGATCGGCGCCTGACCGCTGGATCACAGGGGCGTAGGGTCGATGTCGCATTCGGCTCGAACCGATTCTTCGGCCGAGATGGTCGCGGAATGATCGGCCCGCAGCACCCGGCGATAGCGCGCGACGACGTCCTGGTGCTGGGCGTTCGCTTCCCGGTGTCGGCCCAGCCTGCGCAAGTCCAGAGCGCGGTTGAGGTGGACGGCCAGCGTCACCGGATGGTCTTCGCCGAGGATCCGGCGGGCCCGGGCCAGAGTCCGGGTGTCCTGGTCGAAGATCCGCTCCGAAGTCGCCCGACCTTCGCCGAGTGCAGCCCGGTTGTTCACGAGGTCGACCGCGGCCGCGATGGTTTGCGGGTGATCGGCACCGAGGATTGCCCGCAGGTCCTTGAACGCACGTTCGTCCCGCTTCTTCGCCTCCGCGGCGGCTCCGAGCCGGCGGAGCGTGACGCCGAGATCGATCTCCGCGATCAACGTGTGCGGGTGCTGCCCGCCGAGGCTCGCCCGGTAGAGCTCGACCGCCTGCCGGCCGAGCGCCCGTGCGCCCTCCAGATCGCCCGCGTACCGGAGGTCGATCGAATGCGCCAGCGCGCAGGGCAGTGTGCTCGGGTGCCGCGGCCCGTACCGGACCCGGAACCGGTCCAGTGCGCGTCGGGACAGCGCCAGCGCGGACGCGTGCAGTCCGTCTTTGCGCTGGGCGACCGCGAGGTGGTACTCGCGTCTGACCACGCCGGCGTTGTCTTCGCGGACGAGACGACGGACTCGTTCGACGACCTTCTGGAGTTCGACACGCGCCAGCGCGTAGTCCCCGCTCTCCCGCCGGCAGATCGCGAGGATGTTCAGAGTGCGGATGGTGGCGGCGTTGTCCGGGCCCAGAAGGTCGGCACAACGCTCGTAGGTGTCTTCACCGATTCGCCGCGCTTCGTCGTACTCTCCCGTCAGCAGGAGTGACACCACCAGATCGTGCGCGGCGGTCAGCGTCTTCGGATCGTTCACGCCCAGCAGAGACACCGCCTCGTTATAGGTCGCCAGGTTGAGCTGGCGGGCTCCGGCGAAGTCCCCGCGTGCCTTGAGCACCACCGCGACCGAAAGCTGGGCGTTCAGTGTCTGCACCGACCGCTGCCCGGCCGCCTCCTTCTGCTGATACAGGAGCAGAGTCCGGTTGTTGATGACCTCGGCCTCCTCGTATCGCCCGAGCACCCACAGGAAGTAGCCGAGCCGCTCCGATGCCTCCAACGTCAGCGGGTCACCTTCGCCGAACCGCTCCGTCCAAGCCTGGACAACCTCCTGGGCCAGCCGGGTCGCGCCCGCGTGGTCACCCCAGTAGTAGAGGAATTTGAGGAGGTTGATGACCAGCTCGCGGACCCAGTCGTCGTCGCAACCGATGACGTCGGCGGCTTCTATGTGCGGCAGCACGGCGTGGTACTGAGGCCAAAGTCGTGCGGCAGCCGGATCGCCGGGGTCGTGGTTGGCCAGCAGCAGGTGGGCGCTGTGCTGGATCTGCATCCGGTCCTCAGCGGAGATCCGGTTCCGCAGGACCAGCTGCACCAGCCAGTGCAGGTGCAGGTCGAGGGTGTCGCTGCGGTGGTCCACCTTGGCGAGCCCCCACCGGTTGATTTCCCGCAGTGCCTCGTCCAGCAGTGTCGGGTCGCGCATCGCGCGGTCCAGCTCCGGCGCGATCGAAACCCGCCGCACACCGGTGAACAGTCGGCGCGATATGGGCTCGGGAGCGAAGAACGCGCAAACCTGGAGCAGCTGGTGAGCGGCGGGATTGCGAATGCCGAGTTCGTCGAACGAGACGTTCCACGCCGCAGCGATCGGCACCTCGTACTCGGTCGGTGCGGAGGCGCTGACGATTTCGGTGACCTTCTCGTCGAACAGCCGCAGGTATTCGGCGACCGGCATACCGGTTTCCGCGCGCAGGGCTGCCGCCTGGGCCAGCGCCAGTGGCAGATCGCCGAGCCGGGACGCCAGCTGCTCGGCCTGGTCCGCGGTGAGCAGGGGATCGCGTCGTCGCAGCAGCTCTTCGCTTTCGCCGCGCGCGAACAGGCCGATGCCGATCGTGTGCGGCACTTCTTCGCGCCACACGGTGTCGCGGGTGGTGACGAGGATGCCGCCGGGTCCGTCGACGGGCAGGAACTGCCGGGTCGACTCCGGCGAGCCTGCCGAGTCGAAGACGAGAAGCCATCGGCGGTACGGTTCACCACGCCGGAGGGCGTCGATGACGGCGGGGACCGCGGTGAGCGTTTCCTCCGCACCCGGCAGATCGAGCTGCCGAGCCAGTTCGGTGAGCGAAGCCCGGATTTGCGTTTCCTGGGCAGCGCTGACCCACCACACCAGGTCGTAGTCATCCAGGTGGAGGTAGATGAACTCGGTGGCGACCTGGCTCTTGCCGAGACCACCCACCCCGAGCACCACCGCTCGGCCGTCTTCGGCGAGATCCGCCGACACGGCCCGGAGCAGGTCCCGTCTGCCGATGAATTCCGGGTTCCGCGCCGGCACCGCACCCCAGACGGCGGGTGCGTCAGTGGTCAGTTGTTTGACCCGGCGCAGCGAGTCCGCAGCTTCGTCTCGGACGTGGGCGACCATCGCGTCACCCGACGTGGCAGCTTCCCCATCGCCGGCGGTGCCGTCCGGCGCTGCACCGGCCGCGCGTTCGGTCTCGATCAGATTCAAGCGCTCGGCTCGGACCGTGTACGGCCCGGACAGAGCTTGCATGATCGCCCGCTCGAGCACGATGTCGGCCAGTTCCGTGCCGGCTTCGGGAATCGGTGTGTTATCCGGATCGTCGAGTGCGTTGACAATCCGACGCAGCACCGGATACCGGTCGCCGAACCGCCGGGTCGTGGCGAGCACGACCTCCGCGGTCTCCGACCGACGCCCGGCCGCCAGCAGTTCCGCCCGGATTTCGCCGGGGAAGTCGAACACTGTGCCTGCTTCGGGTTCGGCGGTCGCCGCCGCCTCGAGCAATCCGCTGGCGAACACCTCGGCCAGGTCCGCCGTCACCGCCTCGGGAACCAGCTCCGCCTGCACGAAACGCACGATCGGCAGGCTGACCGGTACGGCGGCGAGCAAAGTGCCCAACCGGAAGGCCACGCCTGACGCGGCCCCCCGGAACTGGCGGACACGTTCCCGGGCGGACGGCTTGGGCTCCGGCTCCTCCTCCCACCACGCCTCCGGCTGAGGCTCGCTGCGCGCCAGCAGAACCACCGCTTGCACTGGATCCGGCCTCGCCCTGGTCACCAGCCCGGTCCACCAGCCGAGCCAGCGAGCGTCCAGCTCGACCACCGGGACCGGAACTGCGCCCGCGCCCGCGGTCTCCGGGTCTTCGCCTGTCAGCCATGCGTCCGGCAGTTCGAGACCGTAGCGGCGGTTCGGTCGCATCGGCCCCGGCGTCGTGAGCCGCGCTTGGTGCAGCTGCGGTCCCGTGCGGCCCCATAGCCGTTGCGGAAGCAGGTGGACGATCGACACGGGCATCGAGCGTCCCCACTGCGCGAGGAGTGGCGACACCAGGTCGTGACGCCAGGCGTTCCCCATTCCGTCGGTCAGCACCATGAGCAACCGATGCCCCGACGGATCCAGCAGCTCGGCGGGGCGGCGCTCGGGCGCTCCCGGCGTGGCGCCGCGCAGGACGGGCCCACGGAACTCGTCGGCGATCCAGCCATCAGTCTCCAGCCGGCGGATTTGGACGCTGCGGAACGCCCCCAGCTGGTTCAGTACGGTCAAGAACGCGTTCACGGTCGGTTGCCACAGTGGCATGGACGGACTCGAGTCGACGACGACCGTCAGGTCGAACCCGCGGACCAGTGCCGGTTTCGTGGTAGGAAGCCAGAGCCGGTCCTGTGCTGCATTCTCCGCGGTCCGCTCCTCGTCGAGGACCAGGTCGTCGTGGTGGCGGGAGGGGCGGGTCTGTTTCAGGGGCCGCAGCGCACGGAGGATGCCGGCCGAGTCGGGAAGAGCTCTGGACGGTCCCGCGAGTGCCCGGCCGCCGGACGCGCGGAAGATCTCCGCGCTCTTGGCGAATCCCGCCACCAGGCGGTCGCCGGTCAGGTCGAGCGGAGGTATTGCCGGTCCGGCAGGCTCCTCGGGTGGGTCGAGCGGACCGTCGGCCGGTCCGGATTCGTCCGGCGCCGTCCCGGCCGGCTCGAACTCGGGATGGCTCCGTGGCTCCGCCTCACCGATCGCCATGGCGAGCCAGACCGCGTCGCCGAGTTCGCTCCAGTTCAGGTCGGCGACGGCCGGAACCTCCGGCGGTTCCGGCGCCACCTCAAGGCACCACTGAGCTGAGTTGCCGCCACAACGCTTCCACGAGCCGCGGCCAGGCCTCGTCCCCGGGCCGGTAGGCGCCGGACGTCGCCAGGTAGACCGCCTCGAGCAGCTTGTCGACCGGCAGGCCACCGAAAGCTTCGCTGCGGCTCACGAAATCCTCGATGATCCCGGCCCAGTCTTCGCCGTCGGCGTCAGCGAGGTGCGCCGCCACCATGGCCGCCAGCTGCTCGGCATCCGGCTCCTTCGTCTCGTACCTCAGGCACCGCCGCAGGAAAGCGGGTGGAAAGTCCCGCTCGCCGTTGCTGGTGATCACAACGATCGGGAACGCGTGGCACCGCACGCGGCCGCCCGAGATCATCGCGGTCGCGTCGGGATCGGCAGTGAACACTTCGACCACCGGCGTCCGCCGCGCCGCGCGGACCAGCTCGGGTATCTCGAACTCGCCGTCTTCGAAAACGCTCAGGAGATCGTTGGGCAAGTCGGCCTCGGACTTGTCCAGCTCGTCGATGAGCAGCACCCGCGGCAGTTTCCGCGGCAGGAACGCCGTTCCCAGCTCACCGAGCCTGACGAACTCCCCGATCGGCGGTTCTTCGGCCCCGCCGGCACCCGCCGCCGCCGCCCGTGCACCCGCCGCCTGCGCACGACCGATCGCGTCGTATCCGTACTGCCCGTTCTTGACGGTTGTCTGCGAAGTGATCGGCCAGCGCAATACCCGGCCCAGACATAGTTCCCTGGCGATGCGGAAGGCGAGGCTCGACTTGCCGCTGCCCGGTCGGCCGGTCACGAGCAGGGGACGGCGGAGGTATAGGGCGGCGTTCACCATGTCGATTTCGTGGACGTCGGCCCTCGGCACGGACGCCACCCGGCCGAGCCGCCGTTTGGTCTCCCCGTCGTCGGCCTCGACGACGGTCTCGTCCGGCGCCGGCATACCGTCGAACTTGCGCCACGGCGGAGGTTTCGGCAGCCGCAGGGCCGAATGCGGATCCGGCACGCCGGTGCCGCGGTAGACCCACCAGTCCGGCGGACTTTCAGGGACTACGATCTCGTTCATCGGCAATCACCGCCGACGAAGCCGGACCGAATTTCGGGGCGTCGAGAAAAACCAGTCTGCTCGGATCGTCCCAAAGCACGACGAGATTCTTCGCCAAGCTCAAGTCCAGCGGGACGGTGACTTTCCGGAACGCCGCTCGTCGGGATTTCTGCACCCGGAGGGGAAGATCGCTGAGACCACCGCTGTCGACCAGCCACGTGACCACCTCTCGCAAAAGATCGAGCGAAGCCTCGGGGTGCCATAGTAGTGCCGGCAGACCGGACCGCAATCCTGCGGCGAGGCCGTCTTCTCCGGGCCGTGGCCGCGAGGCAGGCGCCTCCGCGAGCACGAGGACCACCCATTGCTCATCACTGAGGATGGCGTCCAGCCGGTGCGGTTCCCCGGTGTCTTCGGAAGTGCAGAAATACACCCGATCGGCCGAAGGATCGGCCATCAACGCTTCCCAGCGCACCCGCCAGGCGCGGTGCCACTGCCGGGAACGCATCCGTTCCAGGGACCGCACGACGATCGGGTAATCGAGGAACAGCGGCCGTGGATCACCGGAATCGTGTTCTTTGCACCAGAGATGGACCGGAAGCGTGAGCAGCGCACGGGGCAGGACGAATTCCAGGGCGACCTCACCGCGGTGCTCCGACCACGCTTGTTCGGCCTCCACCACCAACCCGTCGACGTGTCGTTCGAGCTGGTCGTTCGCGACCGTTTCGATACCCCCACGGGCGGGGGGCCATTCGGCTGAATCCTCCTGCCGCCAGTACGAAACAAGGTGACGGCCGGGGTCGATACCATCCGGTTGGACGACGATCATCAGGTGCAGCCGCGCTTTCTCCTGCGACTCGGGTTCGGGCTGCGCGCGCAGAACGGCCAGCCGCTCCTCCGCTTGGAGCCGCCGTGCCTGGCCGGTGTTCCAGCGCCGCAGCTCGTCCCCGAGTCCCCGAGTGCACTTGGCCGCGATCAGTTCGACAAACGCCAGCGCGGGCGGCAGGCCGTCGGCTGGAGCATTCAGGTCGGACAGCGCGGCGAAAGCGCTCCAAGCGTCCCGGGTTTCGGCCGGAGCTTCGGCCGAGCCCGCGGCCCGCCGCACCAGAGTGGCGAGATTCGGCGGGACCAGTCCCGACAGAGCCGACCGGAGCCACACCAGCTCGTTGTCCGGCAGCAGGTCGTGCATGCGCGGCTGGCGCACCAGCCGCCACACGGCGTCGGTTTCCGGCGAGTCGGGCCGCATCATCCTGACCGCGCCGGCGAGTGCCTCCAAGCCACCATCGACTTTCGCGCACGCGTTCACGACCTCGATGAGGTGGTCGCGTCCGGTCGCCTGCTCGGGAACCGTCAACGGGAAACCGAGGTCGGCACAGATCAGGTCGAGCAGCAATGCGCGTCCCGCTGGATCAACAGCCAGGCCGGCCGTCGCCAATTCGTTCACGATTGCTTCGCGGACCGCGATCCGGGTGCCCGGCCGGGCTCGGAACTCGGGGCCGTAGGCCCGTTCACCGGCCGACACTCGACGAACCCCCTCTCGCCGGCACCTGCCGAGAATGGGGAGTCTACCCAGCAGGCTCAGCAGGAAAAGGGGCAAAAGCTGGACAACAACCAGCCGGTCAGCGATCCGGCCACGCGTCGATGATCGCTGCCAGCGCCGCGACCTGCGGGGAGTCCGGCTCGATAGTCCGGACCGCTCCGAGGAGGTCGGCCAGCCCGTCGTCGAAGCGCTGGCACGTCCGAACCAAGGCGATGACGTGCAGGCGATCTTCGGCGTGGTACGGCACCACGTCGGCGATTTCCCGGCGGCCGAACAGTTCGAGCAGCAGTCGCCGGCTTTCGGGCTTGCGCACGCACGGCACCGCCAGCAGTGCTTCGACCAACGCCGCGAGCGCTTCGTGCTTGGTCATCTTCGGCGCGGCCACCACCGCGCCGTTGACGGTGCCGAGGAGACGCAACCACGCCCACGCGGCGTTCTCCCCGGGTTTGACCTTGACCGGAATGCGGCGGTAGGCCTTCGGGTCGGCGGCCGGGTCGTGGCACACCACCTCTTGGTACATCAGCTCCGAGGCGATCAGTGCCAGGTCCGCCTTCGACTCCTTCTGGGCCCCTTTCGCCTCCGGGGCGTCGAGGATGCGGAACGTGAAACTCACCGCCCGGCTCACCGATCCGTGGCTGCCCTGGGCCACTTCGCCCGCGTGCAACGCCATGCGGAGGTGGATCTGCGCCTCGGGTGCGCGCAGGTGGTTGTAGCGGCACAGCTCGTCACGCATCCGCGAAGGCAGCTGGGCGACCAGGTCCGCCTTCGCGATCTCCGGAGGCAGCAGGATCATCGCGCCGTCGCCGGTGTTCTCCACGAAACACACGTCCCACGGCAAGCCGGTCTCCGCGAACGTCGTGCGCAGGACCCGCCACAAGCCGTCGTGGACCTCGCGCAGGTGCGCCATGGTCCGGTTCGGGTTGTTGTAACCGGCGATGTCGACAGCCATGATCGTCCGGTGTAGCGCGGCCGCATAGGAATGCACGACCCACCTCCCCACGTCCGCCGCTCATTGTCCCAGACCCATGCACGCTCGGCCATGTTCGCGCTGGGCGTTACGCGGAAACCGGACCTTCTTGACCTTGTTTCGTCCATAATTCGGCGTGCCCACGAGACGCCTGCACCTGGTGAGCGCGGATGAGGACCACCGCGTCTCGACCATCGAGCTCTTCTTCGACCTGGTCTTCGTCTACGCCATCACCCAGACCACCCAGCTGATGGCCGACCACCTGAGCCCCACCGGGGTGGTGCAGGGGGTGGCCATGCTCGCGGTGCTGTGGTGGTGCTGGTGCAGCTATGCGTGGCTCGGGAACACCATCCACGTCGACCACGGGATCGCGCGGCTGGCCATGTTCGGCGCGATGGCGGTGATGTTCCTGGTGTCGCTGACCATCCCCGAAGCCTTCGTCGACCACCCCGGCGGGTTGTTCGCACCCGTGCTGTTCGTCGTCTGCTACGCGCTCGTGCGGCTGCTGCACCTCGTTGCCTACCTGGGTGCCGCGAAGCACGATCCGGGGTTGCGGCGGGTGCTGCTCAAGATGTTCGTCGGGCTGCTGCCCAGCGTCGTCCTGCTCGGCGTGGCCGCGTTCCTGAGCGGGCCCTGGCAGCTGGGGTTGTGGGTCGTGGCGCTGCTGGTCGACTACCTCAACGTCTACCTCGCCGGGCCGGACGGGTGGCGGCTGAACTCGCCCGCGCACTTCGCCGAGCGGTTCGGGCTCATCGTGATCATCGCGCTCGGCGAGTCGATCGTCGCCATCGGGATCGGGATCGGGGCGCTGCCGATGTCGTGGCTGATCACCGGGGCCGCCGTGTGCGGGCTGGGGCTGGCGGCCGGGATGTGGTGGACCTACTTCGACGTCGTCGCGCGCGTCTCCGAGCACCGGCTCACCCAGGCCACCGGGACCGAGCGCACGAAGCTCGCCACCGACTCCTACACCTTCCTGCACCTGCCGCTCATCGCCGGCATCGTGCTGGTCGCCCTCGGGCTGAAGAAGGCGTTCCTCTACATCGCCGACACCGAGCACCACACGCCCGGCGAAGCGCTGCACGGCGTGCCGATCTGGACGCTGACCGGTGGCCTCGCGCTCTACCTGATCGCGCTGAGCGCCCTGCGCAAGCGCAACCTCGGCAGCTGGAACGTCCAGCGGGTGGTCCTCGGGGTACTGCTGGTCGCGGCGACGCCGTTGCTGGAGCACGTGCCCGCCGCGGCGCTGCTGCTGCTCGTGGCCGCCGCGGTGCTCGGGCTCATCACCTTCGAGCGGCTCCGCTTCGGCGAGTGGCGGCGGAAGGTGCACGCCGAACACTCATAGCAACTGCGGGCCGACGACCGACAGCAGCTGTAGCTTCTCCGCGTCCTCGCTGCCGGGCGTGGCGGTGAACACCAGCAGTACCTGCGCGAGGTCGTCGGTGAAGAGCAGCTGGCAGTCGAGCGCGATCTCGCCGAGGCTCGGGTGCACGATCGTCTTCCGCCGCTCGGACGGTACCGCGACTTCGTGCGCTTCCCACAGCTGCGCGAACTCCGCGCTCTTCGCCGTGAGCAGCCCGGCCAGCTCGGTGGCCCGGCGGTCGGTCGCGCTCGCGGCGCGCAGGCTCGCCACCAGGAACCGGGCGTGGCCGGGGCGCGCGGGCTCCGGGTAGATCCGCTGCTCGGCGGGGTCGGTGAACCACCGGTAGACCGCACTGCGCGCCGGACCGCGGTGCTGGGTTTCGTTGCCGAGCAGCGCCTCGGCCGGCCGGTTCTGCACGAGCGTCTCGCCGAGGTTCGACATCACCTGCGCCGGCGTGTCGTGCAGCCGGTCCAGCACACGCATCAGCGGCGGGCTGACGTGGTCCGTTCGCGACAGGCGGGCCGGCGCGGTGTGCCCGGCCAGCCGGAACAGGTGGTCGCGCTCGTCCAGGGTGAGCCGCAGCCCGCGGGCGATCGCCGCGAGCATCTGCTCCGACGGCCGCGGCCCGCGCTCCTGCTCGAGCCGCGTGTAGTAGTCGGCCGACATGCCCGAAAGCGTCGCGACCTCCTCGCGGCGCAGCCCGGCCGTGCGGCGGCGCTGCCCCGGCGGCAGCCCGACGTCGTCCGGGCGCAGGGCTTCCCGGCGGCGGCGCAGGAAGTCGGCGAGCGCGGTGCGGTCCACGTCGTCGATTATCGGCGTCCGCCCGGCCGGTGCCAGGGATCGCCGATCCCCCGATCGGCGCGCTCTGCCGCACCCCGGCCGGCGCGGTGACGCTGGGCGCATGACCACCTACCTCGTCACCGGGGCCGGCAGCGGCCTCGGCGCCATCGTCGCCCGCGAACTCGCCGCCACCGGGGCCCGTGTCGTGCTGGCCGTCCGTGACCCCGCCCGCGTCACGCCCCCGCCGGGCGCCACCGAAGTCCGGCGGCTCGACCTCGCCGACCTCGCCTCGGTGCGCGAGTTCGCCACCGGCTGGCGGGGTGAGCTGGACGTCCTGATCAACAACGCGGGCGTGATGGCCGTGCCGTACGCGAAGACCGCCGACGGCTTCGAGACGCACATGGCCGTCAACCACTTCGGCCCGTTCCTGCTGACGAACCTGCTCCGGCCGCACCTCACCGGCCGGGTCGTCACGGTCTCCTCGAACCTGTCCCGGCGCGGGCGGCTGCGGCTCGACGACCTGAACTGGGAGCGCCGCCGGTATTCGCCGCTGGGCGCCTACGCCCAGTCGAAGCTCGCGAACCTGCTGTTCACCCAGGAACTCCAGCGGCAGCTGGCCGAATCCGGCAGCGCGGTCCGGGCCGTCGCCGCCCATCCCGGCGTCGCGCGGACCGGGATCGACCGGCACTTCGGCGGTGTCCAGGCCGTCCTGCTGAAAACGCTTTACCCGCTGATCGCGCAGAAGAAGGCCGAGTACGGCGCCCTCCCCATCCTGTTCGCCGCGACCGGAGACGTCCCCGGCAACGCCTACGTCGGCCCGGGCGGCCGGTCGGGCGGACAGCCCCGGCTCGAACGGCGACGCCCGGCCGTCGGCGCCCGCGAGCTGTGGGAAATCTCGGCCCGGCTGACGCGCGTCTGAACCCGCACTGGCGCTATCCCGGCGCGCGGGTTAACCTACTCGCGAGTAGGTAACGGGATGGAGGGCCACATGGCTGCGCCAAGGAAACGGGACGCGATGGGCTGGGGCCTGTCCGCGCTGACCCGGCTGGCCGGGAGCAAGGTCGTCGATCGGGCCGGGCTGCGCAAGCCCCTCGAAGGCCTGGTCACCGCGGGGACACGCAACGGCTTCCGCGTCGCCGGCGCGGCGACCCGGTCGTTCAAGTCGGTGCAGAAGCTGGGCAAGCCCGCCCGGCTCACGCCGGCCGCCGACACCGGGCTGTTCGACCTCACGCCGACCGAGGACCAGCAGCTCATCGTCGAAACGGTGACCGAGTTCGCCGCCGAGCAGCTGCGGCCGGCCGCCGCGGACGCCGACGCCAAGCTCGAGGCGCCCGAAGGCCTGCTGAGCCGGGCCGCCGAGCTGGGCATCAGCCTGGTCGGCATCCCCGAGGAGCTCGGCGGCATCGGCACCGAACGCTCGGTGGTGACCAACGCGCTCGTCGCGGAAGCGCTGGCCCACGGCGACCTCGGCCTGGCCGTGGCCGTGCTGGCGCCGTCCGCGGTGAGCACCGCGCTGGTCAGCTGGGGCGACGAGCAGCAGCAGGCCGACTACCTGCCCGCGTTCACCGGCGAGCACGTCCCGGCCGCGGCGCTGGCCCTGCAGGAGCAGAAAGCGCTCTACGACCCCTTCAAGCCCGCCACGAAGGCGCGCCGCACCCCGAAGGGCTACCAGCTCGACGGCGTCAAGTCGCTGGTCCCGCGGGCGACGCAGGCGGAGCTGTTCGTCGTGTCGGCCGATCTCGAAGGCCGTGGTCCGGCGCTGTTCCTCGTCGAGTCGTCGAACGCCGGGGTGTCCATCGAGGCCGAGCCGGCGATGGGCCTGCGCGGCGCCGCGACCGGCAAGCTGCACCTCGAAGGCGTGCACCTGCCCGCGGGCGCGCTGCTCGGCGGCGGCAAGGCGGACGTCTTCGCCGAGGTCGTCCGGCTGTCGCGGCTGGGCTGGGCGGCGCTGGCCGCCGGCACCGCGAAGGCCGTCCTCGACTACGTCGTCCCCTACGTCAACGAGCGGACCGCGTTCGGCGAGCCGATCAGCCACCGGCAGGCGGTGGCGTTCTCGGTCGCCGACATCGCGATCGAGCTGGAGGGCCTGCGGCTGGTGACGCTGCGCGCGGCGGCGCGGGCCGAGCAGGGCAAGTCCTACGCCCGTGAGGTCGCGCTGGCACGGAAGCTGGCCGTGGACAAGGGCATGCAGATCGGCAACGCGGGCGTGCAGCTGCTCGGCGGGCACGGCTTCGTCAAGGAGCACCCGGTCGAGCGCTGGTACCGGGACCTGCGGGCCATCGGCGTCATGGAAGGCGCCGTCCTTCTCTAGGCTTCGGAAAGGCTTTGGACCATGATCAACCTGGAAGTCCCCAAGAAGGCCGGCGCGCTGATCAACCAGGCGTACCAGGCCGCGGCCGAGGTGTTCCGGCCGATCTCGCGCAAGTACGACCGCGCGGAACACACGTACCCGAGCGAGCTCGACATGTTCGCGGCGCTGCTGGACGGCTTGAATTCGTCCGGCGAGGGCGGCGCGGGCGCGGCGGGTGTGCGGCGGTCCGGCAAGGACGATTCGGCCAAGGGAAATCGCAACGGCGCCAACCTGAACGTCGTCCTCGGCACGATCGAGATGTGCTGGGGCGACGTCGGCCTGCTGCTGTCGATGCCGCGTCAGGGCCTCGGCAACGCGGCGATCGGCTCGGTGGCCACGGACGAGCAGCTCGAGCGCTTCTCCGGCATGTGGGCGGCGATGGCGATCACCGAGCCGGCCTTCGGTTCGGACTCGGCGGCGGTCAGCACGACGGCCCGCCTCGACGGCGACCACTACGTGATCAACGGCGAGAAGATCTTCGTGACCTCAGGCGAGCGCGCGGACGCGGTGGTCGTCTGGGCGACGCTGGACAAGAGCAAGGGCCGTGCGGCGATCAAGTCGTTCGTGGTGGAGAAGGGCACGCCGGGCTTCGAGGTGGTGCGCACCGAGCACAAGCTCGGCATCCGCGCTTCGGACACGGCGGTACTGCGCTTCGAGAACTGCCGCGTGCCTCGCGAGAACCTGCTGGGCACCCCGGAAATCGACACGGCCAAGGGTTTCGCGGGCGTCATGCAGACGTTCGACAACACCCGCCCCCTGGTGGCGGCGATGGCGATCGGCGTCGCCCGCGCGGCCCTCGACGAGACGCGCGAGATCCTCACGTCCGCCGGCATCACCATCGACTACGACCGCCCGGCGAACAGCCAGCACGCGGCCGCGGCGGAATTCCTCCGCCTGGAGGCGGACTACGAGTCGGCGTACCTGCTGACGCTGGAATCGGCGTGGATGGCGGACAACCGCCAGCCGAACTCACTCCAGGCGTCGATGGCCAAGGCCAAGGCGGGGCGCTCGGTGGTGGAGATCGCGCTGAAGTGCGTCGAGCTCACCGGGGCGTACAGCGAAGAGTCGCTGCTCGAGAAGTGGGCTCGGGACGCGAAGATTCTGGACATCTTCGAGGGGACGCAGCAGATTCAGCAGCTGATCGTGGCGCGTCGGATCCTCGGGAAGTCTTCGGCTGAGCTGAAGTAAGCGGCAGGGCCGCCCCGGCAATCGGGGCGGCCCTGCCGACATCTCAAGCGATCTGGTCGTCCAGGAACTCGTCCAGATACCGCCACGTCGTTCCCCGGGCCTTCCGCCCCGTCAGGACGCCCAGATGCCCGCCCGGCGCCGTCTTGAAGCGGACCTCGGGGGCCTTGTCCAGCAGCTCCACCACGCGCTCCACCGATGGCCTCGGCGCGATCGTGTCGTTCTCGCCCGCCACCACCATGGTCGGCACCCGGACCGAGGACAGCGAAATGATCCGGCCGTTCAGGTCCACCTTGCCCTCCGCCAGGTCGTTCGTGCGGAACAGGCGGTGGTACAGCTGGCCGAACGTGCGGCCCGGGTACGCGTACATGTTGCTCATGAAATGGTCGACGGCCTCGATCTGGGCCAGGTAGTCGCGGTCGTCGAGGTGGGACAGGATCGCCAGGGGCTTGGTGATTTCCTTGCTGATGCCCGTCGCGCGGAACACGCGGCTGACCAAATAGGACGGTGCGCCGCCGAAGACGCGGTAGATGGGCGTTAGCAGGTGGCCGCCGGTCAGGTCCACCAGGGGGCGGAACGGTGCCACGATCGGGATGGCCGTGAAGTCGACCGGGGAGCCGATCGCCGTGATCGAGGCGATCGGGAGGTCCGGCTGGTCGGCGTTCACCAGCAGCGAGAAGATCCCGCCCAGCGACCACGACACCAGGTGCACGTCCTGGCCGCCGGCGTCCGCGCTCACGCGGCGGATCGCGCGCGGGAGGACCTCGTCGATCCAGTGCTCGATGCCCAGGCGGCGGTCCGAGAACGCCACCATGCCGTAGTCGACGAGGTAGGTGTTGCGGCCGCCGTCGATCAGGTGCTCGATGAGGCTGCAGCCGCGACGCAGGTCGAAGCAGATCGCCGGAGCCGCCAGCGGGGGCACCAGGAGGATCGGCGGCCCGGACACCGTGCCGCCGCTGTGGGTCATCCGGTATAGCGAGCGGTTGGGTCCCTGGTCGATCAGCACCCGCGGCATCGGGCGCAGGTCGGCGACGCCGCCGTGCAGCACCTTGCTGACCACGTTCGACGCCGCGGCGGCCAGCCGTGCGGGTGGTGAAATCATCTGCTCGTGCCTCCCGAAACCGATCCGGGGCAATCTTGCCGGGCCGGGCGGGCGGACTCAACATCGGCACACCCGCAAGCACCCGGCAAGCACGTCCAATTCGGACGGTCGCTAGTCCGTCCGAGTTACCCCGGGCCCGCTCTCCGCGGCGCGGGCTTCGTACGCCGCGCGGGCCGGGGAATGGGCTGCTGAAGCCAAAAGCCGATCCGCCTTCAACGCCCGCGAGAACGCTTCGCCCGCCCGCCGCGGCAGCAGCCGCGTGAGCTTGCCCATAGTGCCCAGCGAGCGGGGCACGAAAACGTCGAAACGAGGTTTGCGCAGCGCGGATACGATGGCGTCCGCCACATCTTCCGGCCGCACGGACTTGAAGAACTTCGCCTCGGCGAGGCCGCTCGCCAGCTCCGTCCGCACGATGCCCGGCATCACGCACGAGACGTGGACACCGCTGCCGTGCAGCTCCAGGTGCACCGCCTCGGACAGCCCGACGACGGCGTGCTTGGTGGCGCAGTAGGTCGCCGCGCCGGGGAAGCCGGCCTTGCCCGCGAACGACGCGATGTTGACGATGTGCCCGGACCGCCGCGGCCGCATCCGCCGCACCGCCTCGCGCGTGCCGTGGATGACGGCGTGCAGGTTGATCTCCAGCTGACGCCGGGTCGTCGCGTCGCTCTCCGTCTCGAGGTCGCCGAGCGGCATGATGCCGGCGTTGTTGATCAGCACGTCGATTCGGCCGTGGCGGCGTTCGACCTCGTCGAGGAACGCGGTGAAGCCGCCGAGGTCGGTGACGTCCAGCGGCAGCGCGTCGGCGCCCAGCTCGCCGGCGGTCTTCTCGGCCCGGACCTGGTCGACGTCGCCGATCACCACCTTCGCGCCCAGCCGGGCCAGCGCCGACGCGGTCGCCGCGCCGATCCCCTGCCCGCCCCCGGTGATCACCACGACCTTGCCCGCGAGTTCCATGCCGACTCCTTCGTCTGTTGGCACCGCGTCAACAGTGTCGCCCCTGAAGCGGGACGGCGCCACTCCCCGGGGCAATTTCAGTGGGATTCCCGAGGCGACGACCGGTCCGCCGTTCCTAGCCTGGCGACATCCGAACCGCAAAGGAGACGGACATGCGCTTGTCCCACATTTTCGCGGCCACGGCACTGGGGATTTCCACCGTGGCGGTGGCGCCGGCCGCTGGCGAAGGAACTGCCCGCGTACATGCTGCCGCGGCGGGTCGAGGTGCTGCCGAAGCTGCCCCGGTCGGTCAACGGCAAGTTCGACCGCGTC
>NZ_JBSFNC010000087.1:0-40256 GCF_053586895.1 Amycolatopsis sp. NPDC003731
GGCATTCCCACAGCTCGGTCGAGACGACTTCGCGGGCGCCGCGCGTGTTCTCGCGCGCCGAGTTGATCGAGCCCGAGCCCCCGGACCCCCCCCGCGGCTTCCGCTGTGGTCGGGTTGTCGAGAGCGTCTTGCTTGCTCGGCGGCCTTCGGCCTTCTCGCTGGTGGGGATCCGGTGTCGGTCTGGTGTGGGTCGATAGGGTGCTCTCATGAGCGGACCCGAGGCTGAGACGCTGTTCGAACGGATCATTGGTGGGGAGATCCCCGCCGATGTCGTGTACCAGGATGCGACCACCTTTGCCTTTCGGGACATTCGGCCGCAGGCTCGGGTTCATGTGCTCGTCGTTCCTCGGAAGCGGTACCGGAACGTTGCGGAGCTTGCTGCCGGGGATGCGCAGCTGCTGAGTGATGTCATTGCCACCGCCCGTAAGGTTGCCGAACTCGAGGGCATCGTCGAGAGCGGCTACCGGGTCGTCTTCAACACCGATGAAGATGCCGGGCAGACCGTCTTCCACGTGCACGCCCACGTTCTGGGCGGCGAACCGCTCGGGCTGTTCGGGGCCCCGGACCAGGACTAGGGAAACCGGCCTGCGTCCGGTCGGTGGGTGCCAGTAGCATCGGTGGGGTCCGTTCTCCCTCACCGAGAAAGCAGGCCTGAGGCCACGTGGCCGGAACCGTACCGGGTGGTGCCGCCCGACCCGACGTCCCCGGAGACGTCGCCAAGACCGAGGATGCCGCCGTCCAGGCCGCGCAGTCCCGGTTTCCCATCCCCGACGCCGCGGCCCTGAGCCTGCTCGGCTCCCGCGACGAGAACCTCCGGGTCGCCGAGGAACTCCTCGCCGCCGACGTGCACGTCCGCGGCAACGAAGTCACCCTGACCGGGACACCCGCCGACGTCGCGTTCGCCGAACGCGTCTTCGCCGAACTCGTCCAGCTCGCCACCGGCGGCCAGCAGGTCGGACCCGACACCGTCCGGCGCACCATCGGCATGCTCTCCACCGGAGACGCCTCGCCCGCCGAGGTCCTCAGCCTCAACATCGTCTCCCGGCGCGGCAAGACCATCCGCCCCAAGACGCTGAACCAGAAGCGGTACGTCGACGCCATCGACAAGCACACCGTCGTCTTCGGCATCGGCCCCGCCGGCACCGGCAAGACCTACCTCGCCATGGCGAAAGCCGTCCAGGCCCTCCAGGCCAAACAGGTCACCCGCATCGTGCTGACCCGCCCGGCCGTCGAAGCCGGCGAGCGCCTCGGGTACCTGCCCGGCACCCTGAACGAGAAGATCGACCCGTACCTGCGGCCCCTCTACGACGCGCTGCACGACATGGTCGAACCGGAGTCGATCCCGCGGCTCATGCAGGCCGGCACGATCGAAATCGCGCCACTGGCCTACATGCGCGGCCGCACCTTGAACGACGCCTTCATCATCCTCGACGAGGCCCAGAACACCACGCCCGAGCAGATGAAGATGTTCCTCACCCGGCTCGGCTTCGGGTCCAAGATCGTCGTCACCGGCGACATCACCCAGGTCGACCTGCCCAGCGGGCAGCGCAGCGGCCTGCGCGTCGTCCGCGACATCCTCACCGGCGTCGAGGACCTCCACTTCGCCGAACTGACCAGCCAGGACGTCGTCCGGCACAAGCTCGTCGGCGACATCGTCGACGCCTACGAGAAGTGGCAGGCCGTGCAGGACGCCCAGCAGAACGACGGCTGGAAGGGCAACCGGCGTTGAGCATCGAGATCGCCAACGAGTCCGGCGTCGACGTCGACGAGACGTCCATCGTCTCCGCCGCCCGCTACGCCCTCGACAAGATGGAGGTCAGCCCGCTCGCCGAGCTGTCCATCCTCCTCGTCACCCTCGACGTCATGGAAGACCTGCACGAACGCTGGATGGACCTCCCGGGCCCCACCGACGTCATGGCCTTCCCGATGGACGAGCTCGACTCCTCCCGCCGCCCCGACGCGCCCGACGCGTCACCGGCCCTGCTCGGGGACATCGTGCTCTGCCCGGCCTTCGCGAAGGACCAGGCCAAGACCGCGGGCCACGCCCTGATCGACGAGCTGCACCTGCTCACCGTGCACGGCGTGCTCCACCTCCTCGGCTACGACCACGCCGAACCCGCCGAGGAACGCGAGATGTTCGCCCTCCAGAAGCGCATCCTCGGCGAGTACCAGGAGGCCGTCGCCGCGCTGGAGAAGCGGGACGCCCAGCGCAACACCGACGACCGCGTCCTCGGCATCGCCGGCCTCGACGCACCCGCCGCCGCCGAGCCGCCCACCGGGGAAACGCCCTAGGCGCCAGCCATGGAACAGCTCTTCTTCGCGATTGCGCTCGTCCTCCTGGCGGGCGTGTTCGCGGCGGCGGACGCCGCGATCAGCACCGTCTCCCAGGCCCGGGCCGACGGCCTCGCCCGGCTCGGCCTGCCCGGCGCCAGCCAGCTCGCCGCCGTCGTCGCCGAACGGCGCCGGCACATCAACCTGCTGCTCCTGCTCCGCCTCGGCTGCGAACTCACCGCCACCGTGCTCGTCACGGTCTTCGTGGGCACCCGGCTCGCCCCGCTCGGCCTCGCCGTGCTGGTCGCCGCGGTCGTCATGGTCGTGGTCAGCTACGTCCTCATCGGCGTCGGCCCGCGCACCCTCGGCCGCCAGCACCCCTACCGGATCGGCCGATACGTCGCCGGGCCCGTCCGGGTCCTCGGCTCCGTCCTCGGCCCGCTGTCCCGGCTCCTCATCCTCATCGGTAACGCCATCACCCCCGGCCAGGGCTTCCGCGAAGGCCCGTTCACCTCCGAGGTCGAGCTGCGCGAGCTCGTCGACATGGCCCAGGAACGCGGCGTCGTCGAGGACTCCGAGCGCGAGATGATCCACTCGGTCTTCGAGCTCGGCGACACCGTCGCCCGGGAAGTCATGGTGCCGCGCACCGAGATCGTCTGGATCGAGCGCACCAAGACCGTCCGGCAGGCCCTCGCCCTCGCGCTGCGCACCGGCTTCACCCGGCTGCCGGTGATCGACGAGTCCGTCGACGACATCGTCGGTGTCGTCAACATCAAGGACCTGATGACCGGCTACCTCGACCCCGACGGGCCGAGCACGGTCGTCGACTCGGTGATGAACCAGGCGTCCTTCGTCCCCGACTCCAAACGGCTCGACGAGCTGCTCAAGGAAATGCAGCGCTCGCACAACCACATGGCGATCGCCGTCGACGAGTACGGCGGCACGGCGGGCCTGCTCACCATCGAAGACGTCCTCGAGGAGATCGTCGGCGAGATCACCGACGAGTCCGACGCCGACGAGCGGCCCGAGGTCGAGGAGCTCGACGGCGGCGCCGTCCGCGTCTCGTCCCGGATGACCGTCGACGACCTGGGCGAGCTCTTCGGCATCGACCTCGAAGACCACGACGTGGAGACCGTGGGCGGGCTGCTCGCGGAACGACTGGGTAGGGTCCCGCTGCCGGGGGCCGAAGCCGAGGTCGCCGGCCTTCGGCTGTTCGCCGAAGGGGGCAAGGACCGGCGCGGCCGCATGCGGATCACCTCCGTGGTCGTGCACCCGGCCGACGCCGAAGCCATGACGGACCCGGTCGACCGGACGCGCCGCCGCACCCGCCTGCCCCACCCCGACGAACGCGACAGGAGCGTCGAACATGCCTGACCTCGAGGCCGAGGACCAGAAACTCGTCACGCTGGCCCGGTCCTCGCGCGCCCGCATCCAGGCCCCCGAGGGCGCCGCGGTCCGCGACACCGACGGCCGCACCTACGCCGCGGGCACGGTCGACCAGCCGTCGTTCAAGCTCACCGCGCTCCAGGCCGCGGTCGCCGCCGCGCTCTCCAGCGGCGCCGAAGGCATCGAGGCCGCCGCCGTCGTCAGCGAAGAGGGGCTGCTCAAGGGCGCGTCCGTGCACGCGGTCCGCGACATCGCGAAGTACGCGCCGATCATCCTGGCCGCCCCGGACGGCACGGTCCTCGAGGTGCTCGAGCGATGACCGAGCACCGTTCCGGCTTCGCCTGCTTCGTCGGCCGGCCCAACGCCGGCAAGTCGACGCTGACCAACGCCCTCGTCGGCACCAAGGTCGCGATCACCTCCAGCAAGCCGCAGACCACCCGGCACGCGATCCGCGGGATCGTCCACCGCGAGGACGCCCAGCTCGTCCTGATCGACACGCCCGGCCTGCACCGCCCGCGCACCCTGCTCGGCGAGCGGCTCAACGACATCGTGCACACGACGTGGTCCGAAGTGGACGTCGTCGGGTTCTGCGTCCCGGCGAACGAGAAGATCGGGCCCGGCGACAAGTTCATCGCCGCCGAGCTGCAGAAGATCGCCAAGCGGACCCCGGTCATCGGCATCGTCACCAAGACCGACCTCGTCCAGCCCCAGCAGGTCGCCGAACAGTTGCTGGCGCTGCAGCAAGTGATGGACTTCGCCGAGCTCGTCCCGGTGTCCGCGGTGGACGGCTTCCAGGTCGGCACCCTGGCCGACCTGCTGGTCCAGCGGCTGCCCGAGGGCCCGCAGCTGTACCCCGGCGGCGAGCTCACCGACGAGCCGGAGCAGACGCTGGTCGCCGAGCTGATCCGCGAGGCGGCGCTCGAGGGTGTCCGCGACGAGCTGCCGCACTCGATCGCCGTCACCGTCGAGGAGATGCTGCCCCGCGAAGGCCGCGACGACCTCGTCGACGTGCACGCGTTCCTCTACGTGGAACGGCCCAGCCAGAAGGGGATCATCCTCGGGCACAAGGGCGAACGGCTGCGCGAGGTCGGTGCCACCGCCCGCAAGAACATCGAGGCGCTGCTCGGCTCGAAGGTCTACCTCGACCTGCACATCAAGGTCGCCAAGGAGTGGCAGCGCGACCCCCGTCAGTTACGACGGCTCGGTTTCTGACCTGCGCGTTCCCCGTCCCGGGGAGCGGTGGCGGAATTCCTGGTCTCATTTCGGTCGCGGCGGGACGAAACGCGAGGCGCGTGATGATCTCGCCCCCTACAGTCGCGGCTTCGACCACACCGCGGCCGGTCGGGGCGGCCCGCGGACCCGGTGGTCGTCCGAGGAGCACGACGAAGGGGAACGACCGACCATGACCGACAGCCAGGGCATGCCCAACTACCCCGGCGACCAGCCGAACCAGCCCGGCGGCCAGCCGAACTACCCCGGTGGGCAGCCGGGCGGCTACCAGCCGGGCCCGCCCCCGAGCAACAACCTCGTGTGGGCCATCCTGACCACGATCCTGTGCTGCCTCCCGTTCGGCGTCGTGTCGATCGTGCAGGCCGCGAAGGTCAACGGCCTGTGGGCGCAGGGCCAGACGGCCGCCGCGCAGGAGGCCGCCAACTCGGCCAAGAAGTGGGCGATCATCTCGGCGATCGTCGGCGTCGCGTGGCTCGTGCTGTGGATCATCCTGATGATTGCGGGTGTCTTCACGTTCGGCACCGGCACGACGTCATACTGACGTAGCCGAGCAGCAGGAGGATCCCGGTGACCGACCAGTACCCGCCGCCGTACCCGCCCCCGGGCGGGCCGAACTACGGCTACGGCTACCCGCCGCCCAACCCCTACGGGCCGCCGCCGGACAACAACATGGTGTGGGCGATTCTCAGCACCGTGCTCTGTTGCCTGCCCCTGGGTGTGGTCGCGATCGTGAAGTCCAGCCAGGTGCAGTCGCTCTGGTTCCAGGGCGCCCACGCCGAGGCGCACAAGGCCGCGGCCGACGCCCGCAAGTGGGCGATGTGGTCGGCCATCTCGACCGGGATCCTCCTGCTGCTCTACATCGTGTTCATCGTGGTGATGATCGTGATCGTCGGCGTCAACGCGAGTCAGCTGACGCCGTGACCACGACCGTCTACACGGGATACCCGGCCCGCGGCGCCAAGGCCAAGCTGCGCGCGCTCGGCGCGCCGATGGCCGTCGCCGCCGGGCTCGGCGCGTGCTGCGTGGCGGTCTGGGTCGGCGACCCGACCACCCCGGGCGGGTTCCTGCCCGTGTGCCCGACGAAGGCGCTGCTCGGCATCGACTGCCCGGGCTGCGGCGGCATGCGGATGGCGTACAGCCTGATGCACGGCGACATCCCCGCGGCCCTGCACTACAACGCCGTGTCGTTCGTCGTCGTGCTGCTGATGGTGTGGAGCATGGCCGCGTGGATCCTCGGGCGCCTGCGCGGCCGCGCGATGGACAGCTGGCTGCACTGGCGCTGGACACCGCTGATCTTTTCCGTCGTGTTCGTCGTCTGGTTCGTCATCCGCAACCTCCCGTTCGCGCCGTTCACGGCCCTGCACGTCTGATCCCCGGCGGCCGGGAACCGGACGGCCACGGTCCGCGTCGGACGGACGACCGATTCACCCGGACAGCTGAAGCCTGGGCGGCGCGGCCGCAGGTGAACCGAGTACGCTCCCGCGGACCGGACCGACGAGGGCGGATCCGTTTCCGCGTGTCGGGGAAGTGACCAGCGAGGGGAAGACACCCAATGACCGATCCGTACGGTCAGCAATCCTTCGGGCAGCAGCCCGGTGGCCAGCCACCGTTCGGCCAGCCGCAGCCGGGGCAGGCGCCGTTCGGGCAGCCCGCGCCCTACGGCCAGCCGGCGCCGTTCGGGCAGCAGGCGCCGTTCGGTCAGCAGGGCAGTCCCTTCGGTCCCTCGCGGAACTACGCGAGCTGGGGGCAGCGCGCCCTCGGCTGGCTCATCGACATCGCCCCGATCCTCGTGCTGTACGTGATCCTCACCCCGCTCCTGTTCATCTTCGGGAACGTCGGCTCGCTGTGGGTCCTGGTGGGGGTGCTCGGCTGGCTGGGCCAGATCGCCTGGACCGTCTACAACCGGTGGATCACGCAGGGCAACACCGGCCAGTCGATGGGCAAGCGGTACGCCAAGATCAAGCTCGTCCGCGAGGACACCGGGCAGCCGGTCGGCCCGGGCATGGCGTTCGTGCGCGACCTGGCGCACGCCATCGACAGCGCCGTCTGCTACGTCGGCTGGCTGTGGCCGCTGTGGGACGACAAGTCCCAGACCCTCTCGGACAAGATCGTCGGCACCATCGTGGTCAACGCCGACGCGGCCGCCCCGTTCGGCCAGCCGGGCGGGCAGGCGTTCGCCGGCGGCTACCCGCCGCCGGGGCAGCAGCCCGGTCAGTTCGGCCAGCCGCCCTCCGGCGGTTTCCCGCAGCAGCCCGCGTCCGGTGGTTTCCCGCAGCAGCAGCCGCAGTCCGGCGGCTTCGAGCAGCAGCCCGCGCCGGGTGGCTTCGGCCAGCCGCAGCCGGGCGGGTTCGGCCAGCCGCCGTCGTCCGGTGGCTTCCCGCAGCCCCCGCAGCCGGGCGGCTTCGGGCAGCAGCCGCTCGCCCCGCCGCCGGGTGGGGGCGCCTTCGACGAGCAGGCGGAGCGCACCCAGATGCTGCGCCCGGGCTCCGGGAGTGCCTTCGACGAGCAGGCCGAGCGCACCCAGATGCTGCGGCCCGGCACCCAGGACGAGCCCGAAGCGACCCAGAAGATCCAGCCGGGCCAGTTCGGCCAGCCGCCGAACGAGCAGCGCTGAGGAGTTCCTTCCGCACCACCGCCGGAGTTCGCCCGGCGGGAAGTTCACGAATAGTTGGGGTACAACGTCATGACCAATCCCTACGGCCAGCAGCAGCCCTACGGCCAGCAGCCGCAGCAGCCGGGCTACGGCCCGCCCTCCGGCGGCATGCCCGCGCCCTACGGCCAGCCGGCGCCGTACGGGCAGCCCGCGCCGTACGGCCAGCCGCCCACCGGCGGCTTCGGCGCCCCCGGCTACGGCATGCCCGGCGGCGGCGACATCAACGCCATCAAGGACTACAAGGGCTGGGCGATCGGCAGCATCTTCCTCTGCTGGATCCTCGCGATCTTCGCGATCATGAAGTCCAACGAGGTCCAGACGTACAAGATGCAGGGCAACTACGCGATGGCGGAACAGGCCTCGCGCACCACGAAGACGCTCTGCCTGATCGCCACCATCATCGGCGCACTGGGCTGCGTACTGACGATCGTCTGGATCATCATCGCGGCGGTCGCCGCCAGCACCTGCTACGGCTACTACTGCTGATCCGGTCTTTTCCGTGGGGCGCTCCACCCCGGCATCACCCCGAAGTGGGACGATGTCGGGGTGGTGAACCTCTACCGCGACACCGGGGTGGTGTTGCGCACGCACAAGCTGGGTGAGGCCGACCGGATCGTCACCCTGCTGACGCGGCGCCACGGCAAGGTGCGTGCCGTGGCGAAGGGCGTGCGGCGGACTTCGTCGCGGTTCGGGGCCCGGCTGGAGCCGTTCGGCCACGTCGACGTGCAGTTCTACACCGGGCGCACGCTCGACGTCATCACCCAGGTCGAGACCGTCGACGCGTTCCAGCTGCCGCTGGTCGCCGACTACCAGCGCTACACCGCGGCCAGCGCGATCGCCGAAACCGCGGACCGGCTCTCGGCCGAAGAGGGCGAGCCGGTGCTCAAGCTGTACCTCCTCCTCTGCGGCGCGCTGCGGTCGCTCGCCGCCGGCGAACGCGACCCGTCCCTCGTGCTCGACGCGTTCTTCCTCCGCGCGATGTCCTACGCCGGGTGGGCCCCCGCGCTCACCGAGTGCGCTCGCTGCGGCCTGCCCGGCCCGCACGTCGCGTTCAGCGTCCCGGCCGGCGGTTCGATGTGCCAGGACTGCCGCGTCCCGGGCTCCGTGCACCCCGCCCCCGAGGTCCTCGACCTGCTCACGGCCCTGCTGCACGGCGAGTGGGAGATGGCCGAGGCGACCCTGCCCGGCACCCGCCGCGACGCGAGCGGCCTGGTCGCGGCGCACCTGCAGTGGCACCTGGAGCGGCAGCTGCGGTCCCTTCCCCTGGTCGAGCGACGCGCTCGGGAAGCTGTGCCACCCGGGGCTTCGCCCCGAGTCGGGGGCTCCGCCACCCGAACCCCCGAAGGACAGGCGGTGCCCAAGCAGTAGGGTCGGCCCGACCGGTTAACCCATTCAGGGAGGCTCGCAGTGCTGCGCAGGGGACGCGAGAACAAGGCGTCGCGATACGAGCTGCGGGCCCCGGATC
Source organism: Amycolatopsis sp. NPDC003731 (assembly GCF_053586895.1). Lineage (NCBI taxonomy): Bacteria > Bacillati > Actinomycetota > Actinomycetes > Pseudonocardiales > Pseudonocardiaceae > Amycolatopsis > Amycolatopsis sp. NPDC003731. The sequence continues at coordinate 9,006 of NZ_JBSFNC010000087.1, forward strand.
CGCACCCGTCGGGCGCGAAACCGCCGGAAATCCCGCGGGAGCTGGTGCCCAAGCACGTCGCGCTGGTCATGGACGGCAACGGCCGCTGGGCCAACCAGCGCGGCCTGCCGCGGATCGAGGGCCACAAGCGCGGCGAAGCGGTGATGATCGACGTCGCCAGCGGGGCGGTCGAGCTCGGCGTCAAGTGGCTCTCGGTGTACGCGTTCTCGACGGAGAACTGGAAGCGCAGCCCCGAAGAGGTGCGGTTCCTGATGGGCTTCAACCGCGACACCATCCGCCGCCAGGTCGACTACCTCGGCTCGATCGGCGTGCGCATCCGCTGGGCGGGGCGGCGGCCGAAGCTGTGGGCGTCGGTGATCAAGGAGCTGCAGGCGGCCGAGGAGAAGACCAAGCACAACACGGCGCTGAACATGACCATGTGCGTCAACTACGGCGGCCGCGCCGAGCTGGGTGACGCCATGCAGCGGATCGCGCAGGACGTCGCCGCCGGGAAGCTGAACCCCGACAAGGTCACCGAGAAGACCATCGGGAAGTACCTGTACCAGCCGGACATGCCGGACGTGGACCTGTTCCTGCGGCCCTCGGGCGAGCAGCGGACGTCGAACTTCCTGCTGTGGCAGTCGGCCTACGCCGAGATGGTCTACCAGGACACGCTTTTCCCGGACTTCGACCGGACCCACCTGTGGCGGGCGTGCCTGGAATTCGCGAAGCGGGATCGCCGCTTCGGCGGCGCCGTCGACCAGGCGGCTTCTTCGTGAGCGCCACCGAAGCCGTCGAGACCGCGGAGCTGCTGACCCGGGCCCGGGAGGCGCTGGAGCGGTATCTCGAGGTGCACGTCGACGACGACGGCGCGCTGACGTTCTCCCACGGCGGCGTGCCGTGCGTGATCCAGGCGACCCGGCTCGGCGAAGGCCTCACCGTGCTCACGCTGACCTGCGTGGTCGGCTGGGACCTGGTCGACGAGCCCGCACTGTCGATCGCCGTCGCCGAGCGGGCGGGGCAGGGTCTGTTCGGGACGCTCGGGGTCGGGCATTCGGACAACGGGGTCGACGTGACGCTGCGGTACGCGTTCCCGGCGGCCGGTCTGGACGCGGCCGCGCTCGGGACGTTGCTGATGCTGGTCGTGTCGACGGCTTCGCAGCTGCGGACCGATCTGCCCGGAATCGTGCCCGGCGACTGACCCGTCCGGGGTGGACTTTCCGCCGCGAACGGAGGATCGGGTACCGAAACGGACCGTAATCCTCCGTTCGCGGCCCGTGCGGGTCCCGTCTTGTCGGACGGCCCTGGCATCATCGCGGTCGTGAACATCGTTTCCGATACCGAGGCCGAGCCCGGCCGGCGCACGCGCCGGTTCCGGATCAGCTCGGTCGAAGTGCTGTGCGCGATCCTGCTGATCGCGATCCTGGCCCAAAGCTGGCTGCAGGACGTGTTCGACGTGCCCGCGCTGCGCACCGGCTCGACCGTGTTCGTCGCGGTCTGCGTGCAGGCGCTGCCGTTCCTGGTGCTGGGCGTGCTGATCAGCGGGGCCATCGCGGCGTTCGTCCCCGCGCGCGTGCTGGAGAAGGTGCTGCCACGCCGAGCGGGCGCGGCAGTCGGCGTCGCCGGGCTGGCGGGCGTCGCGCTGCCGGGGTGCGAATGCGCTTCGGTACCGGTGGCGCGGCGGCTGATGGGGCAGGGCGTGGCCCCGGCGGCGGCGCTGACGTTCTTGCTGGCGGCGCCGGCGGTGAATCCGGTGGTGCTGGTGGCGACGGCGGTCGCGTTCCCCGGCAAGCCGGAGATGGTCTTGGCGCGGTTCGTGGGCTCCCTCGCCACGGCGATGGTGATGGGCTGGTTGTGGGCCCGCTGGGGCAAGCTCGAGTGGATCACGGCGCGCGCGTTGCGGCGCCTCCCGGACGTGGCGGGCGGCCGGCGGTGGCGGGTGTTCGCCGAGACCGCGCGCACGGACCTGGTCGAGGCGGGCGGTTTCCTGGTGCTGGGGGCGCTGATCTCGTCGGCGCTGAACGTCCTGGTCCCGGCCCGGTGGTTCGGCGTCCTGGGTGACCAGCTGGTGCTGGGTGTGGTGGTGCTGGCGGTCCTGGCGGTGGTGCTGGCGCTGTGCAGCGAGGCGGACGCCTTCGTGGCGGCGTCGCTGACGGCGTTGCCCTTGCTGCCGAAGCTGGTGTTCCTGGTGGTGGGCCCGGCGATCGACGTCAAGCTGTTCGCGTTGCAGGCGGGCACGTTCGGGAGGTCGTTCGCGGTGCGGTTCGCGCCGGTGACGTTCGTGGTGGCGGTGGCCTGCGCGCTGGGGGCCGGATTCCTGGTGGGGGTCGCGTGAAACGGGAAACCCAGAACATCCTGCTGATCCTGCTCGGCGGCGCCCTGGTCAAGATCGCGGCCAACGGCGACTACCTGAGGTACGTCAAACCGGCCCAGCAGCCTTGGATCATCGCGGGCGGCGCGGTGATGGTGCTGCTGGGCGCGGTCGCGATCGTCCGCGACCTGGTGGCGTCCCGGCGCCCCGCACTAGACGATCCCGGTGGCCACGCCGAGTATGGCGGCCATGGCGGTCACGCCGAGTATGGCGAGCATGGCGGCCGCGCTGAGTATGGCGGCCATGGCGGTCACGCCGAGTATGGCGAGCATGGCGGCCACGCCGAGTATGGCGGCCGCGGCGGCCCGGGCGATCATGGCGGGCATGGCAGCCACGCCGCGCATGGCAGCGAGGCCGGGCTCGGCGGCCCGGGCGGGCATGCCAGCGAGGTCGAGCTCGGCGGCCCCGGCGAGCATGGCGGCCACGCCGCGCATCGCGACCACGCCGACCACGGCAGCCCCGGCGAGCATGGCGACCACTCGCACTCGGCCCGTCCGGCGTGGCTGCTGCTGGTCCCGGTGCTGGCGGTGTTCCTGGTCGCCCCACCGGCCCTGGGCGCGGACTCCGTGATCCGCACGGAGGCCCGCGCCCCCTCAAGCGCAGCCGTGGCCAACGCCGCGGCGTTCCCGCCCTTGCCGCCGGGGAACGTGGTGCCGTTGGCGGTGAACGATTTCGTCACCCGCGCGGGCTGGGACGCGGCGGGCACCCTGAACGGCCGCACGGTTTCCCTGACCGGCTTCGTCGTCCACACCGAAGGCAGCACCCTGCTGGCGCGCCTGGTGATCAGCTGCTGCGCGGCGGACGCGTTCCCGGTGACGGTCCGCCTCCGCGGCGGCCAAGCGGACCACCTGGCGAGCGACGCGTGGATCCAGGTGACCGGCCAGGTCGTCCCGGGCACGGCGACGAAGGACAACAGCTACACCCCGGACTTCACCCCGGCCTCGGTGACACCGGTCCCGACCCCGAAGGATCCTTACGAATACTGACAAGATGGGTGGCTGGTCTTCCGTGCTGTGCGCGGCAACCCTGGTCGCCGTGCGCGCCGGAGGGACGGCGAGACCGACGCGGTCGCCCGGCAGGTGGCCGCGGAGAGCGGTGCCCTGCCGCAAACCTCGGCGGCCCGGTAGGCGCGGAAGGCGCTCGACGCGACGCACGGCCACTCGCCGAGCTTCGCGGTGGTCGAGATACGGAACACGCCGTCGGACGATCCGGACGCGGCACGATGCACCGAGAACGACGTGCTCGCCGCCCTGGCGCGGGCGATGCCGGCGATCGGTCGCCCTACCGGACGGACTGCCTGCTCGGCCAAGGCCGCCTTGGAACGTCCGGGCTAGTGCTCGGCGCAGGTCCCGGTGATCTCCACCGTGTGCGAGATCTCCGAAAAGCCGTGCTCCGCCGCGATCTTCTCCGCCCAGCGCTCCACCGCCGGCCCCTCGACCTCGACCGTGCGGCCGCACCGCCGGCACACCAGGTGATGGTGGTGGTGCGCCGAGCACCGCCGGTAGATCGCCTCGCCCGAATCCGTGCGCAGCACGTCGATCTCGCCGGCCTCCGACAGCGACTGCAGCGTCCGGTACACCGTCGTCAAGCCGATGCCGTCGCCGCGTTTGCGCAGCTCGTCGTGGAGTTCCTGGGCCGAACGGAAGTCGTCGATCGTGCTGAGCAGCTCGACGACCGCGGACCGCTGCCGGGTGGATCGGCGCCCGGGGACCGGGGCCTGGCTGCGCGACGCGGCGGTGTTCATCACTTTCCTTCCTGCACGTGGGCGACGGCGTCGACCACGATGTGCGCCAGGTGGTCGTCGGCGAGGCGGTAGACGACCTCTCGGCCGCGGCGCTCGCCCTGGACCACCCCAGCGGTCTTCAGCACCCGCAGGTGCTGGCTGATCAGCGGCTGGGCGACGTCGAGCGCGTCCACCAGCTCGTGCACGCACCGGTCGGCCGCGCGCAGCTGCAGCACGATCGCGATCCGGACCGGGGCCGCCAGCGCGCGCAGCAGGTCGCCCGCGTCCGTCAGGACCGACTGCGGGGGGTGCGCCGGAGACCCTCCGGCCGCCGGGGCGCAGTCCGCGAGCCCCGGCTGGGCGCCACTCCCGGTGACCGTCGCCATTCCCGCCTCCACGCTGCCCGCGACCATGAATTCCGTAGTCATTGCCGATAACGGTGCCGCCCATCCTAGTGTTCCCCCGTCCGGGACCCCCGCCGCGGCGCCGAGCTGCGGGGTACGGCCGGTCGTATTACCCCGTTCGGGTGAGTTCGTGGGATATTGGCCCTGCGGCTTCGCATGTCGTCGCCGACGGTGCAAGGTTGTCGCGGAGCGTTTCGCCGTTTCCCGGACGCCGGCGACCCGTCCCGAGCAGAGCAGTGGGGAGACATGACGCGTTTGGTGACGAAGGCAGCCGCACTGGCCGCCGCGGTGTTTCCGCTGGTCGGCGTGGGTGTCGCGGGTGCGCAGACCCAGGCCGTCGACGAGAAGGCCGGCCCGGTCTCGTTCGCGAACATCGCCTCGGTGCGGATCGGGGACCAAGGCCAGCGCGGCGGCGCCCTGATCACCGAAACGCAACGATCCCCGCTGCTGCCCGGCCAGTCGAAGCTCGGCGCGGACCGCGTCTCGGTCCCCAAGGACGACGGCGAGCGGGCCACCTTCGGCGGGCACTACCAGATCGCCCTCGGCCGCTACAGCGCGTCACAGAACCCGTACCCGCCCGGGGTCCCGAGCCGCGACCACAACGTCTTCGCCGCGCTGCAGGCCACCACCGTGCCGACCGCCACCGCGGAGACCAACTACGCGCTGCGGGACACCTGGCAGGGCGGCACCAAGCCGGCCGACAACACCGTCCTCGTGCTCGAAGGCGCCAAAACCTCGGTCGACTGCACCGGCCCGGGCAAGCTGTCGACGACGTCGTCGGTGACCCGGCTGTGGGTGCGCCAGGCCGGTGGCGGGCTCGGCATCGTCCCGATGCCCGGCGGCAACGCGGGTCTCCAGCTGAAGAACTTGCGCCTCGGCCCGCCCGGTGACATCACCAACGCCGACCCGGCGACCACCGTCTCCGACCTCGCGCTGACCCGCGTCACCGCCTTCGACCAGCTGATCCGCCAGGACGGCTGGCGCGGGGGCGACCACACCGCGGTCGCCGGCTGGCGGGTCGAGATCACCACGCACGTCAAGGACGCCCAGGGCACCGCGCTGCAGGACGTGAAGACGAACATCGTGCTCGGCGGGGTCAGCTGCTCGATCCCGAAGGGGTTCGTCGCGAAGGCCGGCGGCCCGGCCGGTGGCACGACCGCGACCCAGCCCGCGGTGCCGACGCAGGTCCCGGCCGGCTACCTCGGTGCGGCCGCGCCCGCCACCGACGGGGACGGCTCCCGCATCCCGCTCGGCATCGGCCTGCTCTTCGGCGGGGTGTTCTTCGCCGCCGTCGCCCTGCTGCTGGGCCGGCGGCGCAAGACCGGGACGGACTAGGTGCTGCGCACCGCCCTGGCCGCCGTCTCGGCGGCGCTGGCCGTGGCCGCCTTCGCGGCCGGGATCATCGTGCTGACCTGGCTGCCGCCGTCGGCGACGCCGGTGGCGGCGGCACCCCCGCCCGGCTCGCTGCCGGGCGAGAACGCGGCCCCGGCCGTGCTCCCCGCGGACAGCGAAACCGCCACCCAGCAGCGGCCGGGCACGGTCCGGCTGCCCGGCGGCGCCACCGCCCGCCTGGTCCGCACCGAACTCACCGACACCGGCGTGCTGCCGATCCCGCGCGGCCTCGGCGACGCGGCCTGGTGGGGCGCCAAGCTGGGTGCGGCCCAGGGAGCGGCGCTGCTGTCCGGTCACGTGAACTGGGAGGGCAGGCGCGGGCCGTTCGACGAGCTGTGGCGCATGCGGGCCGGCGACCGGGTCAGTGTGGTCGACGCGCGCGGCGGCCGGTGGGTCTACCGCGTCGACGACGTCGTCACGCTGCCGAAGGAGACGCTGCCGGCCCAGGCCGCCCGGTGGTTCGGGCAGGACGGCCCGCACCGGCTGGTGCTGGTGACCTGCGGCGGCGACTACGTCGGCGGCACCGAAGGCTACGACGAGAACCGCCTGGTGACGGCCGAGCTGGTGACGCGCCCCACCGGCTGAACAAGTTTCGCTGCAACCCGACGCGCCCTTCGCGGCATGCCTGTCTGTGCACTGGCCATGACAGCGAAGGAGCACAAGCCCATGCAGGAGCGGAACCCGGCGGAGCCGAAAAAGGGCTCCGGCCGCTGGTGGATCGTCGGCGTCGCCGGGGCATTCGTGGTCGCGGCGCTGGTCGCGACCCTGCTCGTGTTCACCGGAAAGGATGAACCCGCCGGGGCGAACGGCACCGGGACGCCCGTCCCCGCCGCGAACCAGCAGGCCCCGCAGGGCACCCGGCCGGACACGGGCCAGGCGCCGGCGCAGCTGGCCCTGCCCGGCGGCGGCACCGCGAAGCTGATCCAGGAGGACCTCGACGCCGCGGGCGCGCTGAAGATCCCGGAGGGGCTCGACGAGGCCGCCTGGTGGGGCGCGAAGCTGGGCGCCGACCACGGCGTCGCGCTGCTGTCCGGGCACGTGAACTGGAAGGGCAAGAAGGGCCCGTTCAACGAGCTCTGGCAGGTCAAGCAGGGCCAGGAGGTCAAGCTGACCGACGCCGCCGGCGGCGCGTGGGTGTACCGGATCGACGCCACCGAGACCGTGCACAAGTCGGACCTCGCCGGCCGGTCCGAGCAGCTGTTCGACCCCGACGGCCCGCACAAGCTGCTGCTGGTCACCTGCGGCGGCGAGTACGTCGGCGGCAGCGAGGGGTACGAGGACAACCGCGTCGTCACGGCGTCGCTGGTGTCGCGGCCGTAGGCTCACCTGCGCGAAAAGCGGTGGGCCCCGGCGGATACCCTGGACGTTCAGTCCTGAACCGTCCCCGCAAGCTTTTCGGAGCGTGGAGTGCCCACGAACACCATTGAGAAGATCATCAGCCTGTGCAAACGCCGTGGTTTCGTCTTCGCCAGCGGAGAGATCTACGGCGGCACCCGCTCTGCGTGGGACTACGGGCCGCTCGGGGTCGAGCTGAAGGACAACATCAAGCGCCAGTGGTGGAAGACCGTCGTCCAGGGCCGCGACGACGTCGTCGGCCTCGACTCGTCGGTGATCCTGCCGCGTGAGGTCTGGGTCGCGTCGGGGCACGTCAACGTGTTCACCGACCCGCTGATCGAGTGCCTGTCGTGCCACAAGCGGTTCCGCGCCGACCAGCTCGCCGAGGAGTTCGCGGCGCGCACCGGCAAGGAGACCAGCGAGGACGACCTGTCCGAGGTGCCGTGCCCGAACTGCGGCACGCGCGGCAAGTACACCCCGCCGCGGGACTTCAACATGATGCTGAAGACCTACCTCGGCCCGGTGGAGTCCGAAGAGGGCCTGCACTACCTCCGCCCGGAGACCGCGCAGGGCATCTTCGTGAACTTCTCCAACGTCCAGACGACGTCGCGGAAGAAGCCGCCGTTCGGCATCGGCCAGATCGGCAAGTCCTTCCGCAACGAGATCACGCCGGGCAACTTCATCTTCCGGACGCGCGAGTTCGAGCAGATGGAGATGGAGTTCTTCGTCGAGCCGGGCGAGGACGAGCGCTGGCACCAGTACTGGATCGACGAGCGCACGAAGTGGTACACGGACCTCGGCATCAATGCCGACAACCTGCGCCACTACGAGCACCCGAAGGAAAAGCTCTCGCACTACGCGAAGCGCACCGTCGACATCGAGTACCGGTTCGCGTTCAACGCGGGGCAGGAGTGGGGCGAGCTCGAGGGCATCGCGAACCGCACCGACTTCGACCTGACGACGCACTCGAACCACTCGGGTCAGGACCTGTCGTTCTTCGACCAGGCCTCGGGCCAGCGGTACCGGCCGTTCGTCATCGAGCCGGCGGCCGGTGTCGGCCGGTCGATGATGGCGTTCCTGGTGGACTCCTACGTCGAGGAAGAGGTGCCGAACGCCAAGGGCGGCACCGACACCCGCGTGGTGCTCAAGCTCGACCCGCGGCTCTCGCCGTTCAAGGTCGCGGTGCTGCCGCTCTCGCGCAACGCCGACCTGACCCCGAAGGCGAAGGAGGTCGCGGCGACGCTGCGCAAGCACTGGAACGTCGACTTCGACGACGCCCAGGCGATCGGCCGCCGCTACCGCCGCCAGGACGAGATCGGCACGCCGTACTGCGTCACGGTCGACTTCGACTCGCTCGAGGACCAGGCGGTGACGGTGCGCGAGCGCGACACGATGTCGCAGGAGCGCATCGCGATCGACAAGCTGGAGTCCTACCTGGCGGGCCGCCTCATCGGCTGCTGACCCCGCCCGGGCCCAGGCACCCCTGACACCTGTCACGGCCAAGTCGTGACGCACGATCCGGGGGCCCGGGCCCGCCGGGCGGCAGCCTGGGGGCATGCGAGAAACAGACATCCAGGCGGTGGCGGCGGGGGCCGCGATCCACCTCACCGGCCTGCGGAAGCACTACGGCGACGTCCACGCGGTCGACGGCGTCGACCTGACCATCGCCCCGGGCGAAGTGGTCGCCCTGCTCGGCCCCAACGGCGCGGGCAAGTCCACCACCGTCGACATGATCCTCGGCCTGACCAGCCCCGGTGCCGGCGACGTGCGCGTGTTCGGGCGCAAGCCGATCGACGCCGTGCGGGCCGGCCTGATCGGGGCGATGCTGCAGGGCGGCGCCCTGATGGACGACCTCACCGTCGGTGAGACCGTCGGCATGGTCGCGGCCCTGCACCGCAACCCGATGCCGGTCGCCGAGGCCCTGCGCGCCGCCGGTGTCGAAGAACTGGCCGGCCGCCGCGCCAACAAGCTCTCCGGCGGGCAGAAGCAGCGGGTCCGCTTCGCCGTCGCCCTGGTCAGCAACCCGGACCTGCTGATCCTCGACGAGCCGACGGCGGCGATGGACGTCGGCACCCGGCGCGAGTTCTGGCAGTCGATGTACTCCTTCACCGAGTCCGGCCGCACGGTCCTGTTCGCCACGCACTATCTCGAAGAGGCGGAGGAGTTCGCCGACAGGGTGGTGCTGATGCGCCGGGGCCGGATCGTCGCCGACGGCAGCGTCGCCGAGGTCCGCGCGCTGGCCGGCGGCCGCACCCTGCGCGCCGCCGTCCCGGGCGCCACCGACGCCGTCATCGCCGCGCTGCCCGGCGTCAAGGAGTTCGAGCTGCGCGGCGACCGCGTCGCGATCTCCAGCGGCGACTCCGACGCCACGCTCTGGGCGCTCAAGGCCGCGGTTCCGGCCGTGCATGACGTCGAAATCAGCGCCGTCGGCCTCGAAGGCGCCTTCCTGTCCCTGACCGCCGACGAGACCGCGGAGCCCGTCCGATGAACGCCACCTACCTGCTCACCGAGATCCGCCGGAACTTCCGGGCGCCCCGTTTCCTGATCTTCGTCGTCGCCTTCCCGGTGCTGATGTTCCTCTTGCAGGCCAACGTCTTCACGAAGACGAGCGATCCGGACCACGCGCAGATCGCGGCCGTGATCATGATCAACATGATGACGTTCGGCGTCTTCGCCGCGGCGACCAACAGCGGGGCCCGGCTGGCCCTCGAACGCGCGGTCGGCTGGCAGCGCCAGCTGCGCCTGACCCCGCTCACCGGCACCGGGTACCTGGCGGGCAAGGGCATCTCCGGGATGCTCGTGGGGCTGCCCGCGCTGGTCCTCGTGCCGCTGCTGGGCGTGCTGGCCGAGGGGGTGCACGTCGACGCGAGCGGCTGGGTGCGGATCTTCGCCGGCATCTGGCTCGGCACGATCCCGCTGGTGCTGCTCGGCCTGCTGCTCGGCCAGTTCGGCACGCCGGACTCGATGCAGCCGATCAACATGCTCGTCACGCTCGGGATGGGCTTCCTCGGCGGGCTCTGGATCCCGATCGAGTCGATGCCCGGCTGGATGCACGACGTCGCCCAGATCATGCCGACCTACTGGGTGCTGCAGGTCGCGCGACCGGCGGTGACCAGCGACATGGTGGTCTCGCTGCCGCACGCCGCCGGTGTGCTCGGCGCGTGGACGGTCGTGCTCGGAGCCCTGGTGATCAGGCGTTACCGTAAGGACAGCGCCCGCGTCTGAGGGCCGGAGGGGAACGACGATGGCGAAGCGCCGGTTCGGTCTGGACAGCAAGGAATCCTGGTGGGAGGACCCGCTGCCGGACGCCGCCGACCGCGGGCCCGGCGGCCCGCGCTGGCCGATCATGTCGATGGTCTTCCTGCTGCCGTTCCTCATCCCGGTCACGCGCTCGCTGCTGGCCGAGCCCGCGGTCACCCCCGGGCTCGTCGCCACCTTCGTCTTCGTCTACGCCTACTCCGCGTGCTACGCGGTTTTCCCGTACTTCTTCCGCCGGGAACGCCGGGTGAAGCTGGCCTTCGGGATCACGATGAACGTGCTGGGGCTCGCCTCGCTGGCGCTGGCCGCCGGCAGCGGGTTCGTCCTGCTCTACGGCACGGCGGTGGTCGTGTTCCTCGTGCCCGCCGCCTGGTCGGTGATCATCGACCTGTCCACGGTGGCGCTCGGCGCGGTGATCCTGCTGGCGCAGGGCCGGTTCGTGGAAGACTACGGCGACCTGATCACCGTCTTGTCGATCACGCTGGCGATGTTCTTCATGGCCAACCTCGTCCGCGCGGTCCGGCGGCTGGAACGCGCGAACGAGGAGATCGCCACCCTCGCCGTGGCGAACGAGCGGCAGCGCCTGGCCCGCGACCTGCACGACCTGCTCGGGCACAGCCTCACCACGATCACCGTCAAAGCGGGGCTGGCCCGGCGGGTGCTGGAGAGCGCCGGCGACATCCCGCGCGCGGTCGAGGAGATCCGCGAGGTGGAGAGCCTCACCCGCAGCGCGCTGTCCGACGTCCGCGCGACCGTGTCGGCGAACCGCGAGGTGTCGCTGTCGGCGGAGCTCGTCGGCGCCCGGGCGGCGCTGCGGGCCGCGGAGATCGACGCCGACCTGCCGCACGCGGTGGACAACGTCCGCCCCGAGTTCCAGTCCACCTTCGGGTACGTGCTGCGCGAAGCCGTCACGAACGTGCTGCGGCACTCCGGGGCCAAGCGGGTGCGCGTGCGGCTGGGCGACACCTGGCTCGAGATCGAGGACGACGGCACGGCCACCGACGTCGTCGCGGGCAACGGCCTGCGCGGGCTGACCGAGCGGCTGGCCGCGGCCGGGGGCACGCTGCGGACGTCGGGCCGGCCTGGGGGAGGATTGCTCGTGCGGGCGGAGATCCCGCTCCCCGAACCGAGCCCGGCCACCCCGGCCGTGCGCGCCGAACCCGCGGGAGGACTCGCTTGATCCGGGTGCTGCTGGCCGACGACCAGGCCATGGTCCGCGGGGCCCTGGCCACCGTGCTGGGCCTGGAGAACGACATCGAGGTGGTCGGGCAGGTCGGTTCCGGCGACGAGGTGGTGGCCGCCGCGCGCGAGGTCGAGCCGGACGTCGCCCTGCTCGACGTCCAGATGCCCGGGAAGGACGGCCTGGAGGCCGCGGCCGACCTGCGGAACGCCCTGCCGTCGTGCCGGGTGATCATCTGCACGACGTTCGGCCGTCCCGGCTACCTCGCCCGCGCGATGGCGGCGGGCGCGGCCGGGTTCGTCGTCAAGGACGCGCCGCCGGAGCAGCTCGTCGAGGCCGTCCGGCGAGTCCACAGTGGACTCCGGGTGGTGGATCCGGCGCTGGCCGCGGAATCCCTCGCCACCGGCGCCAGCCCGCTCACCGGGCGGGAGCGGGACGTGCTGCGGGAGGCCAAGGACGGCAGCACGGTGGCCGACGTCGCCCGGGCGCTGCACCTCTCGGAAGGCACCGTCCGCAACCACCTCTCCGCGGCGATCGGGAAGACCGGCGCGCGGACGCGGGCCGAAGCGGTGCGGGTCGCCGAGGAGCGTGGGTGGCTCTGAGCCGCCTCTGAAAGAATGGCCCGGATGGGTACCGCTGAACGCACCAAACCGTCGGTGGCGAGCTGGGCACGCCGGATCGTCCTCGGCACGCTCCTCGTGCTGGTCGCGCTCGTCGGCGGCACGGCGTTCCGGGTCTGGCAGGTGGCCCGCGTGAACGACCGGACACCCGCCGACGTCATCGTGGTGCTGGGCGCCGCGCAGTACAACGGCAGGCCGTCGGAGATCTACGCCGCCCGGCTGGCGAAGGCCAAGCAGCTCTACGACGCGGGCGTCGCGAAGACGATCGTCACCGCGGGCGGCAAGAAGGCCGAGGACAACTTCACCGAGGCCCGGGCCGGCCAGCTGTGGCTGACCCGGCGCGGCGTGCCGGCGTCGGCGACCCTCGCCGTCGGCGAAGGCAGCGACACGCTGCGCAGCCTGCGCGCGGTCGCCCAGCAGGTCGAGGCCCGCGGCTGGCGGACGGCGGTGCTGGTCAGCGACCCGTGGCACTCCTTCCGCGCCCGGACCATGGCCGACGACCTGGGCCTGGACGCCTGGACCGCGCCGACGCACAGCGGGCCGATCGTCCAGGAGCGCGTCACCCAGGTGCGGTACATCGTCCGCGAGACCGGCGCGCTGCTGTACTACCGGCTGACGAAGACACCCGCGGATGATCTGTTCGCCACTTTCCTCGGCTGAGTTTTGTCGGTGACCACGTTTACGCTGGTCGGGTGAACTACACCGAGCACGACACCGCCCGCCTGCTGCCGGAGGCGGCCAAGGGCGCGGCGCTGCCCGGCGCCCGGGCGGACGGGCGCAGCGCGTTCTCCCGCGACCGGGCCCGGGTGCTGCACTCCGCGGCGCTGCGGCGGCTGGCCGGCAAGACCCAGGTGGTCGGGCCGGGGGAGGGCGCCGAGGTCACCGGCGTCCCGCGCACGCGGCTGACGCACTCGCTGGAGGTCGCCCAGATCGGCCGGGGCATCGCCGAGGAGCTGGGCGCGGACCCGGACCTGGTGGACACCGCGGGGCTGGCGCACGACATCGGCCACCCGCCGTTCGGGCACAACGGCGAGCGCGCGCTCGACGAGGTGGCCGGCGCGTGCGGCGGGTTCGAGGGCAACGCGCAGACGTTGCGCATCCTCACCCGGCTGGAGCCGAAGCTGCTGTCCGCCGAAGGTGACCCGGTGGGGCTCAACCTGACCCGCGCGTGCCTGGACGCGACCACGAAGTACCCGTGGCCACGGCGGCCGGGTCAGGTCAAGTACGGCGTGTACAGCGACGACGTTCCGGTGTTCGAGTGGTTCCGGGAGGGGGCACCGGCCGAGCGGCGGTGCCTGGAAGCGCAGATCATGGACTGGGCGGACGACGTCGCGTATTCGGTGCACGACGTCGAGGACGGCGTGCTGGCCGGCCGGATCAAGCTGCGCGTGCTCGCCCACCCGGACGAGCGCGCGGCCGTCGCCGAGGCGGCCGCCAAGCACTTCTCGGCGCAATCGGTGTCCACTTTGGAGGATGCGGCGGCGGAACTGCTGGCGCTGCCGGTGGTGGCGGCGCTGGCGTCGGCCGAGCCGGACGGGTCACCGGGCGCCCAGGTCGCGTTGAAACGGCTGACGAGCGAGCTGGTCGGCCGCTTCACCACGGCGGCCGTCACCGGCACGCGCGAGAAGTTCGGCGAAGGCCCGCTGAGCCGCTACGGGGCCGACCTGTGCGTCCCGGAGCGGGTCGCCGCGGAGGTGGCCCTGCTGAAGGCCCTGGCCCTGCGGTACGTGATGAGCGACCGCCGCCGGCTGGCGATGCAGGAGGGCCAGCGTGAGCTGCTGATCGAGCTGGTCCACGCGCTGGCCCGCCGGGCCCCGGAGTCCCTCGACCCGCTGTTCGTCCCGGCCTGGAACACGGCCGCGGACGACGCCGGCCTGCTCCGCGTGGTGGTCGACCAGGTCGCCTCCCTCACCGACGCCCAAGCCCACGTCTGGTACTCCTGGCACGTCACCCGCCTCCACCGCTGACCCGCGCCGTGATCGGAGCGCCGACACGCGTGATTGGGGAGTCGACACGCGTGATTGGGGAGACGACACGCGTGATTGGGGAGTCGACACGCGTGATTGGGGAGACGACACGCGGCAAGGCCCGGCCCACGCCGTGTCGACCCTCCAATCACGCGAGTTGACCCTCTGATCACGCGTGTTGACCCTTCAATCACGCGAAATGCCTAGGGGTGCATGGGCGGTGCCGCGAAACTTTCGGGTGAATTTGTCATCCTCGGGTGGAGTTGCGCGTGGGCGGCCGGTGGGGGTCGGCGGTCCGGTAGTCTCGCCCGCATGGCCACGGATAGCCACCTCCGGTTCGCCCTCGCCGTCCACGCGGCCCTCGGTGCCGGGGGCGGGAACACGTGCTTCTCGCCGTACTCGGTGGCCAGTGCGCTGACCCTCGCCGCGCGGGCCGCCCGGGGAGAGACGCGGGACGAGCTCGTCGCCCTGGTCGGTGACCCCGACGCGCAGACCGTCCTGCTGCGGGAGGCCGCCCAGCTCGCCGAGGACGACGCCGAGCTGGCCGTGGCCAACACGCTGTGGGCCGACGACCGGCTCCCGCTCGAAGACTCCTTCAAGGCCGAGCTCGCCGAATGGCCCGGGGCCGCCGTCGCGAGCGCGCCCTTCGAAAAGGAACCCGAAACCGCTCGCGCCCTCATCAACGACGACGTCGAGCGCACCACGCGCGGGCTGATCCCGCAGCTGCTGCCGCCCGGCTCGATCAGCGACGACGTCGCCGCCGTGCTCGTCAACGCCCTCTACCTCAAAGCCGCGTGGAAACTGCCCTTCCGCGAAGCCAACACCAGCGACGCGCCGTTCCACGCCCCGGCCGGCACCCGGGACGTACCGACCATGTGGCTCAGCGAGAGCCTCGGCTACGCGCACTCCGGCGGCTGGCAGGCGGTGCAGCTGGCCGCGGCCGGTGGCCTGCAGGCCGTCGTGCTGCTGCCCGATGGGGACCTCGCCGAGGCGGAATCCCAGCTCGACCAGGAGAAGCTGACGAACCTGCTCGGCAAGGTCCGCGCCAAGCCGGTCGAGCTCTCGCTCCCCAAGATCTCGCTCGACGTGTCCAGCAAGCTTTCCGGCGTGCTGCACGGTCTCGGCGTGCGGACGATGTTCACCGACCGCGCCGACCTGACCGGGCTCTCGCCGGATCCGCGGCTGACCGTGTCGGAGGTGCTGCACCAGGCCGTGCTGCGCGTCGACGAACAAGGCTTCGAGGGGGCCGCGGCCACCGCGCTGGTCATGCGCCTCATGTCGATGACGATCGACGACCCGGTCGCCGTGGCGGTGGACCGGCCGTTCCTGCTGCTGGTCCGGCACGCCGGGACCGGGGCGCTCTACTTCCTCGCCAGGGTGGTCGAACCGTGAGCCTGAAGTCCGAAGCCGTTCCCGAGCTGGTGCCGCCCGCTCCCGAACCGCCGGAAGGCCCGAAGCGCTGGGCGTGGCAGGACTCCGCGATCGCCGGCGGGTTCCTGCTGTTCACGATCCTGCTCTACAACGGGCTGTGGTTCGACCTCAAGCGCGGTTACCTCTGGAACGGCGGCGCCGACCAGAGCCAGTGGGAGTGGTACTCGACGGTCGTCGCGAAGGCCGTCCTGCACTTCCAGAACCCGTTCACCACGGACCTGCAGAACTACCCGCACGGCGTCAACATGGCGGCCAATGCGGCGATGTTCGGCCTGAACATCCCGCTGGCGCCCCTGACACTGACCTTCGGCGCGACCCTCACCTGGGCGATCGTGCTCACCGCGGGCCTCGCCGGCACCGCGCTCGGCTGGTACTGGGTGTTCTCCCGGCACCTGGTGCCGAACCGGACGGCGGCCGCGATCGGCGGCGCGTTCTGCGGCTTCGCGCCGCCGATGATCTCGCACGGCAACGCGCACCCGAACTTCGTCGTGCTGTTCGTGCTGCCGTTCATCGCGCTCAAGACGATCCAGGTCGCGCGCGGCGTCCGCCCGGTGCGCAACGGCATCGTGCTCGGGCTGCTCGTCGCGTGGCAGATCCTGCTGGGCGAAGAGCCGCTGGCCATCTTCGCCCTCGCCTTCATCGTGTTCGCGGTCGCGTGGCTGATCCCGCACCGCGCGGAGATCCGCGGCATGCTGGCCCCGCTGGGCAAGGGCATCGGGATCGGCGCGGTCGTCGCTCTGGTGATCACCGGATTCCCGTTGTACTGGCAGTTCTTCGGCCCGCAGAGCTTCCACTCGCTGCTGCACGGCTCGGCGGGCAACGACACGGCGGCGTTCACGCGGTTCGCGACGCAGTCGGTCGCCGGCGCGCCCGAGGCGGCCGCGGATGTCTCGATGAACCGCACCGAGGAGAACGCGTTCTTCGGCTGGCCGCTGATCGTGCTCATGGTGATGCTGACGATCTGGCTGTGGCGCGACGTCGTTTCGCGGGCGCTCGCGATCACGATGTACGTGATGGCCCTGCTCTCGCTCGGCATCGAGATCACCGTGGCGCACGAGGACACCGGCATCGCCGGCCCGTGGAAGTGGCTGGGCCAGCTGCCGCTGCTCGACTCACTGCTCGAGTCCCGGCTCGCGATGGGCTGCATTCCCGTCGTGGGCGCGCTCCTGGCGATCGCGACGCACCGCGTCTGGACTGCGGCCGCCGAGCAACCGGAACCCCTCGAAGGCAAGCAGCGGTTCCCCCTGAAGATGATCTGGATCGGCGCGGTGGTGGCCGTGCTGCTCCCGATCGCGCCGACGGAGCTGGTGACGCACCAGCGGCCGCTCTCGCCGCCGTTCTTCGCCGACGGGATCTGGCGCCAGTACATCGCGCCGGGCGGTTCGCTGGTGCCGGTGCCGCTGCCGAGCACCGGGGAGGCCGAGCCGCTGCACTGGCAGGTCGACGCGGGTCTCGGCTACCCGATGCCGGAGGGCTACTTCGTCGGCCCGACGTCCCCGACCGACCGCCGCGGCCGCTACGGCGCCGTCCCGCTGCCGACGTCGGACCTGTTCGCCCAGGTGGAGCGCACCGGCCAGGCGGCCGAGGTCACCGAGGCCGACCGCACCCAGGCGCTCGCGGACCTGCGCGCCTGGAACGCCGACGTGCTCGTGGTCGGGCCGCGCCAGAACCAGGAAGCGCTGAAGTCCACTGTGGAGCTGCTGCTGCGCAAGCCGGCGGAGTTCGTCGGTGGTGTATGGATCTGGGACGTCCGCCCGCTGACGGCGTCTTCGTGACCACTGTGGACGATCAGGGCCGCCCGGAGCCGCCCTACGACGGCGACGAAGCCACCACGCTCCTCGGCTTCCTCGACTTCCACCGCGCGACACTGGCCTGGAAGTGCGCCGGCCTGGACGCGGCGGGCCTGCGCGCGACGCACCCGCCGTCCACGATGACCCTCGGCGGGCTGCTCAAGCACCTGGCCTACGTCGAGGACCACTGGTTCTCCCACGTGCTGCACGGCCGTGACCGGATGGCGCCGTTCGACGCGGTCGACTGGGCGGCCACGCCGGACTGGGACTGGGATTCGGCCGCGGACGACACCCCGGAGCGGCTGCGCGAACTCTGGGCGGCCGCGGTCGAGCGCTCCCGGGCGGCCGTGACGGAAGCGCTGGCCGGCGGCGACCTGGGGCAGCGCGCCCGGCGCGCCCGGCGGGACGGCGGCACGCCGACCCTGCGCTGGATCCTGGTCCACCTGGTCGAGGAGTACAGCCGCCACAACGGCCACGCCGACCTGGTCCGCGAGGCGGTCGACGGCAGCACCGGGGAGTAGTCAGCCCCCGGGCCGGGCGATCTGGAAGACGTTGCCGAACAGGTCACGGACCATCGCCCGCCGGTCGCCGTAGGGCATGGCGGCCGGTTCCTCCAGGCTCGTCGCGCCGCAGTCGAGGGCGCGGCGGTACGTGGCGTCCACATCGGCGACGTAGACGTGGAGGAACGCCGGGAACAGTTCCCGGTCGCCTTCGGCCGAGACCATGACCAGCGAGTCGCCGAGACGGAGCTGGGCGGGGCGCCCGCTCTCGACCTCGCCGGTCGCGCCGAAGACCGTGCGCAGGAACGCGACGGCGGCGACGAGGTCGCGCACCACCATCCGCGGGACCACCGTCGGGAAACCCGGGTTCATACCGGCCCACCCAAGCCGGTTCCGGCCGGACGCACAAGTCAGAGCCGCAGGCCGACCAGCTTGACCAGGAACCGGTCGAGCTGCTCGACCGCGGGCGGCCACGGCAGGTCGGGCTCGTTGATCCGCTGGGCCAGCATGCCGTTGACGGCGGTCCGCAGGTCGATGGCGACCGTCGTGGCGTCGTCGGCCGGAGCCACGCCGGCGTCCATGCACGCCTGGACCGCCTCGATCGTGCGGGCGACCATTACCTCCTTGAACGGCATCCCGTGCCGCCGGTGGACCGCGCTCTCGTGCAGCACCTTGTACAGCCCGGAATGCTCCTGCGCCCACGCGGCCTGGGCGAGGATCCGGGCGCGGAGCGCGGCCGCGGGGCCGTCGGCCGCGGCGGCCGCCTCGTCACCGACGCGGACGAGGTCCTCGTGGCATCGCTGCATGGCGGCCAGCACGAGCGCGTCGCGGTCCGGGAAGTGCAGGTAGACCGACGTCGCCGCGATCGACACCGCCCGCGCCACGGCCCGCAGCGACAGCGCTTCGTCGTCGGCGAGCTCGTCGAGCATCCGGACGGCGGCCGTGACGATTTCTTCGCGCAGCAGCTCGCCCTGGCCACGGGCGTTCGGACGGCGCCTGGTGTCTTCCATCGTCGCCCAGTGTAGCTGGACAGCCTTTGCGCTACAGGTGTAGCGTAATTCGCACTACAGCCGTAGCGCTACGAACGTCATCCGACTGAGGGAGTGCTGTTGACCACCATCGAAACCCCGCCCGACCTGGAACGCCTCGACCCGGTTTACGCGCAGATGGCCGGGGCCACCGCGCGGTTCGCCGGGGCGATCCCCGAGCTGGCCGACCGCGAGAAGACGTTCCTGTGCGTCACGGCCGATGTCTGCCAGGCGAGCCTGGGCTCGGCGTTCGAGGCGCACGTGCGGGCCGGGCTCGCGGCCGGGGTGTCCACCGCGGACCTCCGCGAGCTGCTGCGGTTCGTCTCCTACGACTGCGGTTACCACGCCGCGACCGCCGGCCTCGAGCGGATCTCCGCGCTCGAGGCGGAACTCGGCCTGGCGCGTCCGGACGCCGAACCCCTCGCCCCGGAACTCGTGTCGACCGGGCCGGAGGCGGCACCCAGCCCGCTGCCGCCCCCGGTGCGGGCCCGGCTGGCCGAACTCGACCCGCACTTCGCCGAGTTCTTCGACCTGCAGTCACGCATGCGCACCGGCCACGGGCCCGGCACGCTCAGCGAACGCGAGCGCGGCCTGGTCAGCCTCAGCGTCGACGTCCATTACCAGACCCTGGCCGACACCTTTCGCACGCACGTCGGGCGCGCGCTACGGGGTGGCGCGGCACCGGAAGACGTGCGCGCGGCACTGCGGTTCATCGCCCAGTTCGGCGTCACGCGTGCCTGGCACGCCTGGGAAGTGCTGAACGAGATCCTCGCTCAGCCGAGCACCTCGTCCGCGAGCCGGCCGAGGTAGCCGGCGAAGCGCTCGCGGTCCTCCTGCGGCCAGTGGCCCACCAGCGCGTCGAACGCCTGGCGCTGGTGAGCCTGCGAAGCCTCGAGGAACTCCTTCGCGAACTCCGTCAACGTCAGCACCGCCCGGCGTGCGTCGCGGGTCGACGTCGAGCGCTCGACGAAGCCCGCTCGAGCCGCTTCGCTCACCATCCGGCTGGCCACCGAGCGGTCGATGCCCAGCTGGCGGGCCACGTCCGCGACCGTCACCTCGTCGCCGGCCGTGCCGTCGATCGCCTGGATGACGAACAAGTTCGGCACGGTCCACGACGGCGGGGTGCCGGCGGCGAAGCGGTCGACGACGTCCGGGGCCCACTGGCGCGCCCAATGGCGGACCAGGCGGAACAGGGCCGGGCCGCCCTCACTTGATGTGTGCATAACGCACGTTATAACGTGTGCTTTATGCACGCATCTCGGAACCTCGCCTACGCAGGGCTCCTGCTCGGCATGGCCATGGCCCAGCTGGACGGCCTGGTTCTCACGGCCGCCCTGCCGTCGATCGGCGCCGGCCTGCACGCCCGCACCGGGCTGGTCGCGGTCACCGCCGCCGGGCTGCTGACCCTGACCGTCGCGACGCCGCTGCACGGCCGGCTCGGCGACCTCTACGGCCGCCGGATCTCCTTCGCGCTATCGGTGCTCCTGTTCGCCGCCGCCTCCGCCTGGTGCGCCGCCGCACCCGATCTCGGCTCGCTGATCGCCGCCCGCGCGCTGCAGGGCCTGGGCGGCAGCGGGCTGATCGTCACGGCGATGAGCGCGCTCGGCGAGCTGTTCGACCGCGACGAGCTGCTGCGCCGCCAAGGCTGGCAGACGGCCGTCTTCGCGGCGGCCACCCTCGGCGGCCCGCCGCTGGGCGGGCTGCTCGCCGCCGGTCCCGGCTGGCGGTGGATCTTCCTGATCAACCTGCCGTTGAGCGTGCCCGCTTTGCTGCTCGGCTTACGCGGGCTGCCGGCGAAAGCGCGTCAGGACAAGGGAAAGTTCGACGTTCCGGGCAGTGCGCTGCTGGCCGTCGCGGGGACCGCCGTCGTCGCGCTCGGCACCGTCGACGCGCTCGCCAGGAGTCCACTGTGGACGTCGATCCTGCTCGGAACGACCGTGGTGACGGGCTTCCTGTTCGTCCGGCGGCAGCGCCGTACGAAGAGCCCGCTGATCTCGCCGAAGGTGTTCGCGGACGCCGTCCTCAAGCGCGCGGTGGTGGTCAACGGCCTGGCGGGCGCGGCGCTCTACGGCACCTTCACCTACGTCGCCCTGGTCGCCGCGCTCGGCGCCCGGGCGGCGGCCACCGGGCTGCTGCTCGTCGCCATGACCGCGGGACAGCTCGTCCTCTCGACGTCCTTCGCCGCGCTGGCCCGGCGGCACCCGGACCTGACGGCGTGGGGCCGGGCCGGCTGCCTGCTCGGCACCGCCGGACTGGCCGCGATCGCGGTCGCCGCCGCCTTCGACGGCAGCCCCTGGCTGCTCGCCCCGGGTCTGTTCGCGATCGGCGCGGCCTTCGCCGTCTGCACGTCCGCCTACACCGTCCTCGGTCAGACGCGGGCCGACCGGGCGCTGCTCGGCGTGACGCTCGGGTCGCTGACCTTCGCCCGGCAGGCCGGCGGCCTCGCCGGGAACGCGGTGTTCGGCTGGCTCGCGCTGGCCACGACCGGCGGGCTCGCCGCACCCGGCCTCACCGTCGTGTTCGCCGCGGCGGCCGGGGCGATGCTGGTGGCGTGGTTCACAGCGCCCGGTGTCACGTCTGCGGACGCCGTCTCGTCCAGACCGTAGACACCGGACGAAGGAGAACGACATGCCGCGCATCCCCGCCAAGAAGACGTCCGAGGCCGGGCTCTTCCTCAAGCTCGTCTACCGGATCGCCGGCCGCCGCTTCGGCGCGGTGCCCGAGCCGATGGCCGTCACCGCGCACCACCCCGGGCTGCTGCGGACGTCCGTGGTCCACGAGCTGCTGGCCGAGCGCGCGTCGCAGAAGGTCCCGGCGAACGTGCGGGAGCTCGCCGTCTACCGGGTCGCGACGCGGATCGGCTGCTCGTGGTGCGTCGACTTCGGCACCATGCTGCAGAAGCACGACGGCCTCGACATCGAGCGGCTCACGAAGATCGACGACTACGCGACTTCCCCCGCCTTCAGCCACCAGGAGCGGCTGGCGCTCGCCTACGCCGACGCGATGTCCGGCGACCAGGTCACGGTGACCGACGAGCAGGTCGCCGAGCTCGAGCGGGAGTTCGGCCGCGAGGGCGTCCTGGAGCTGACCTACCAGATCGCGCTGGAGAACTCCCGCGCCCGGATGAACAGCGCACTCGGCATCGTCGACCAGGGGTTCACCTCCGGCGACGCGTGCCGCGTCCCGCTCCCGTAGGAGGCGCCGAACCCGACCCCGGGGGGACGCGCCGCCGGGGTCCGCCGCGGGACCGTTCTGCGCATGCACCTCGTCGCCAGTGAACGGATCAAGCTCTTCAGCATCACCACGCCCTGGGTGTGCGGCATCTTCACCCTGGTCGCGCTGGCCTTCCCGGCCGTGATCTCCGCCCTCAGCGCGGGAGAGGCCCACCTGCCGCCCACGGTCGCGAGCACCCAGGCCGGCTACCAGCTCGCCCTGGTCGGCGTGCTGGTGCTGGCCGCGCTCGCGGTGACCGGCGAATACCACTCCGGCACGATCCACGGCACCTTCCAGGCCGTGCCGAGCCGGACGCCGGTGCTGCTGGCCAAGGCCGCGCTGGTCGCCGGGTACGCCTTCCTGCTCGGCGAAGCCGCCGCGTTCGCGGCCTGGCTGCTGGCGCGGGTCCTCGCGCCGGGCGCCGACCTGGCCCTGGACAGCGGCGCCGACTGGCGGATCGTCGCCGGGACCGGACCGGTGTTCGCGTTGGCCGCCGTCTGCGGGGTGGGCGTCGGCCTGCTCGTGCGCTACACCGCCGGCGCGGTCGCGGTGGTCGTCGCCTACCCGCTGATGGCGGAGAACGTCGTCCAGCTGATCCCGCGCGCCGGCCAGGAGATCCACCGGTGGCTGCCGCTGAACGCCGTCACGAAGTTCCTCAGCGGCCGCGGCGAGGCGAACGCGGGCCGGGACGGCGGCAACGCCGGCGTCCTGTCCGACTCGCCGCTGAGCCCGGGCTGGGCGCTGGCCTACTTCGCCGCCTTCGCCGCCGTCCTGCTGGCCGCCGGGATCGTGAAGGTCAGGCGCCGGGACGCGTGATCCGGGTCAGCTTGTCCGGGTTGACCATGTCGTAGATCGCCACGATCCGGCCGTCGCGGATGCTGACCGACTGGACGTGCTCGTCGAGGTCGAAGAAGCCCTCCTGGCCCGGTTGCGGAGCCAGGTGCAGGCCCAGGTCGCCGTTGACGAGCACCGGCGTGCCACCGGTGAGGATGCCGGGCGCGTACTTCCTGGTGAGGCCGATGAAGAAGCGGGCGATCTTGTCCGCGCCGACAATGAGGTTGCGGGCGGTACGGCCCTTGCCGTTCGAGTCGCCGACGAGCACGACGTCCGGGGCCAGCAGCTCGGTCATCGCCCGGACGTCCCCGGCCTGCAGCGCGGTGACGAACATTTCGAGGATCTTCGCCTGGTCCTCCAGCGGGACGCGCGGTGCCGGGTCGGCGTCGGCGAGGGCCTTGCGGCCGCGGGAGGCGTACTGGCGGGCGGCGTCGACCGAGACGCCGAGGGCGTCCGCGATCTCCGAGAACGGCACCGAGAAGGCGTCGTGCAGGACGAAGGCGACGCGCTGCTCCGGCGTCAGCTTGTCGAGGACGACCAGCGCGGCCATCCGCAGGCCGTCGTCGCGGACCGCGACGTCGAGGGGGTCCTCGCTCACCGGCCGCCCGAACGGCGTGACGACCGGCTCCGGCAGCCAGTTGCCGACGTAGCGCTCCCGCTGCGCGGCGGCCGACTTGAGCCGGTCGAGGCAGATCCGGCCGACGACCGTGGTCAGCCAGCCCCGCAGGTCGCGGATCGCCGCGCGGCCGGCGTCGTCCAGGCCGGCCAGCCGGAACCAGGACTCCTGGACGGCGTCCTCGGCGTCGGCGCGGGTGCCGGTCAGCCGGTAGGCGACGCCGATGAGGTGACTGCGGTGCTCGGCGAACCGCGCGGCGAGTGCGTCCTGGGCGGTGGGCGTGGAGGCCATGCCCCGAGTGTGCCGCAACCGGCAAAGCTAGAGTGGGTGACGTGGCAGGACGGATTCGGGAGAGCGACATCGCGGAGGTGCGCGAGCGGAACCGGATCGACGAGGTCGTCGGGGAGTACGTGGCCCTGCGCCGCGCCGGTGGGGGCAGCCTGAAGGGCCTCTGCCCGTTCCACAACGAGAAGACCCCGTCGTTCAACGTCCGCCCGACGCACGGCACCTTCCACTGCTTCGGCTGTGGCGAAGGCGGCGACGTCATCAAGTTCATCCAGAAGATCGACCTGATCTCGTTCGTGGAAGCCGTCGAGCGGCTGGCCGACCGGGTCGGCATCCGGCTCACCTACGAGGGCGGCGGCGCGACGATCCAGCGCGACCGCGGCAGCCGCACCCGGCTGGTCGAGGCCCACCGCCTGGCCCAGGAGTTCTACGCCGAGCAGCTGCTCACCGACGAGGCGCGCCCGGCGCGGGACTTCCTGTCCGAGCGCGGGTTCGACGCCGCGATGGCGAAGACGTTCGGCTGCGGGTACGCACCCGGCGGCTGGGACAAGCTGACGAAGTTCCTGCTCACCCGCGGCTTCGAGGTCAAGGAACTGCTCACCGCGGGGCTGTCCAAGGAGGGCCAGCGCGGCCCGATGGACCGGTTCCACCGGCGGCTGGTCTGGCCGATCCGCGACGTCGGCAACGACGTCGTCGGCTTCGGCGCGCGGCGGCTGTTCGACGACGACCGGATCTCGGCGAAGTACCTCAACACGGCCGAGTCGCCGATCTACAAGAAGTCCCAGGTCATGTTCGGCCTCGACCTGGCCAAGCGCGAGATCGCGAAGCGGCACCAGGTCGTCGTGGTCGAGGGCTACACCGACGTCATGGCGATGCACGCGTCGGGCGTGCCGACGGCGGTGGCGTCGTCGGGCACGGCGTTCGGCGAGGACCACATGAAGGTGCTTCGCCGGCTGATGATGGACGATGACGCGTTCCGCGGCGAAGTCATCTTCACCTTCGACGGCGACGAAGCGGGCCAGAAGGCGGCGCTGAAGGCGTTCGAGGGCGACCAGACGTTCGCCGGCCAGACGTACATCGCGGTCGCGCCGGACGGCATGGACCCGTGCGAGCTGCGGCTGGCCAAGGGCGACAGCGCGGTGAAGGACCTGGTCGCGCGGCGGACCCCGCTGTTCGAGTTCGTCATCCGCAGCACGCTCAAGAACTACGACCTCGACTCGGTCGACGGCCAGGTCGCGGCGCTGCAGAAGACCGTGCCGATGGTGGCGTCGATCAAGGACCGCGCGGCCCGCGACGGCTACGCGTCGAAGCTCGCCTGGTGGGTGGGCTGGCAGGACGTCGCCCAGGTCGTCAACCGCGTCCGCGGGGCCGCGGGCGCGACGGACAAGCGCGGCGGGGCCCCGCTGCGGCAGCCCGCACGCGCCCAGCAGGCCGCCCCGGCGGCCCCGGCGCAGGACCTCGCCCGCCCGGCCCCGAAGGACCCGCGGTTCGCCGTGCAGCGC
Source organism: Amycolatopsis sp. NPDC003731 (assembly GCF_053586895.1). Lineage (NCBI taxonomy): Bacteria > Bacillati > Actinomycetota > Actinomycetes > Pseudonocardiales > Pseudonocardiaceae > Amycolatopsis > Amycolatopsis sp. NPDC003731. Next base: position 34,434 of record NZ_JBSFNC010000087.1, read on the forward strand.
GAGGCGCTGAAGGCCGCCCTGCAGCAGCCCGCGATCGCCGGGCCGGAGTACGACGCGCTGCCGCTGGAGGCGTTCACCCACCCGGTGTACGTCGCGGTGCACGAGGCGGTGCTCAAGGCGGGCGGCGCGGGTTCGGGCCTGACCGGCCCGGCGCTGCTGGACGCGGCGGCGCCGCACTGTCCGGAAGGGACGGTCCGGCGGGTACTGTCCGAGCTGGCGGTGGAACCGTTGCAGGCCAAGGACGAGGTCGACTCCCGGTACATCTCGTCGATCCTGGCGCGGCTGCAGGAGGGGCTCGTCGGGCGGCAGATCGCGGAGATCAAGGGCAAGCTGCAGCGGCTGTCGCCGGTCGAAGCGCCGGACGACTACCGCGCGCTGTTCGGCGACCTCGTCGCGCTGGAGCAGTACAAGAAGTCGCTGGGCGAGCAGGCGGCCGCCGGCGCGTGGAGCTGAGATGAGTTTCCTGCGCCGGTTGCTCGGCGACCGCACCCCCGACGGGTTCGCCGGAACTCTGGAGCCGGGCGAGGAAGTCGTCGACAGCGCCCCCGTCGAGGGCGGCGGCCACCTGGTCGTGACGGCCCTGGGCCTGTGGATCCCGGCCGGCGACAGCGCGCGGCGCGTCGGCTGGCACCTCGTCGGCAAGGCGACCTGGGCGGACGGCGTCTTCACGCTGACGGAGTCGGCCGAGGTCGGAACGGCGGGTACGGCGGTCGTGCTGGCCGACCTGCCGCCGGTGCGCTTCCGGCTGCCGGCGCCGGGCAAGGTGCCGCGTGAGGCCTACCAGCGCGTCGAGGGCTCGATCCGCTCCCGGCACCGGCAGGAGATCGGCGCCGGGGGAGCGTGGTTCGTCCAGCGCAAGGTGCCCGGCCGCGACGGCAGCGTGCTGCAGGTCCGGCCCGACCCGGGCACCGACGTCGAGCTGGTGACGGCCATCGCCGAGCAGGTCGCCGCGAAGCTGGTCAACCCGGCCGAATAGCAGTACGCTCGTACTCAGTACAAGCGTACTGTTATGGGAGGCGGCCGTGTGGGATCCGGGCAAGTACCTCGACTACGCCGACCTGCGGGCCCGGCCGTTCCACGACCTGGTCTCGCGCATCGGGGCCGCGTCGCCGCGGCGGGTCGCCGACCTGGGCTGCGGCCCGGGCAACCTGACGGTTTCCCTGCGTGACCGCTGGCCCGAGGCGGCGCTGGAGTGCAGCGATAGTTCACCGGAAATGGTGGCAGCGGCCCGCGCTCGCGGTCTGGACGCGCGGCTGCTCGACGTCCGCGACTGGCAGCCGGCGCCCGACACCGACGTCGTGGTGTCGAACGCCGTCCTGCAGTGGGTCCCCGACCACGCTCCGCTGCTTCGGCGATGGGTGTCGTCGCTGCCTGCGGGGGCGTACCTGGCGGTGCAGGTGCCGGGCAACTTCAACGCGCCTTCGCACGTGCTCACGCGCTCGCTGGCGGCGTCCCCGGCCTGGGCGTCCCGCTTGGAGGAGGTGGTGCTGCGCGAGGACGACGCGGTGTCGACCCCGGCGGAGTACGCGAGCCTCCTGGCCGACGCGGGCTGCACGGTCGACGCCTGGGAGACGACGTACGTCCAGCCCCTGACCGGGCCTTCACCGGTGCTGGAGTGGATCACCGGAACAGCGTTGCGCCCGATCCGCGCGGCCCTGCCGGACGCGGAGTGGGAGCGGTTCCGCGCCGAACTGGCCCCGCTGTTGGACTCGGCGTACCCGGAGCGGGCCGACGGGGTCACCTGGTTCGAGTTCCGCAGGGTGTTCTTCGTGGCGCGCGTCAGCGCTTGAGCTTCTCCCCGATCTTCGCGCGCGCCACCCCGGCGGCGCCTTGGACCATCGGGTGGTCGACGACCCGGCGGTAGGTGCGCACGAGCTGCTCGTACCGCCCCCGGCCTGCCTTGGCGCCCAGTACGTACCCCAGGCCGGCCCCCAGCAGGAACTTCTTCATCCGCGTCCACGCCTTCCGTCGTTAGGTCGTCCGACTGTCCATTGTCCAGGAAAACCGCGCGGGCGGGGGCGGTTGCGCTAAGTGGGGGGTGGTGCACGGGGCTTCCGGGGCATGGTCTAAAGTTCTTCTCGTCGGTCGGAGAGACCGGCACCGGAAGTGAGCAACATTCCCCTGTAGCTCAACTGGCAGAGCATTCGGCTGTTAACCGGAGGGTTCTTGGTTCGAGTCCAAGCGGGGGAGCAAGGCCCAGGTCAACGACCTGGGCCTTTTTGCTACCCATGGGTAGGGGCGATTTAGTGTCGATCTTGACGATCGTCCAGCGAGCGGGCGTCGCGACGTCGACGCGCTGGCTGCCGCCCAGCGTTCGCGGCAACCAGCCGGACCGGGATCGTCTTGAGCCGCCCCTGGCGTCCGCCAGTTGAGCGATCGCTTGCCTTCGATCGAGGCGAAGTGGAGAAGTGCGACTGACGCGGCCGGGGCGTGTGACCCGGCCCGCCTCGGCATGAAAGCAACCGACGCGCCGGGGTGGGTAGGGCTGGCTGTCGAGATCGAGGGGGGTACCCTGGGTCCGAGCGACCCGCTCGAATACCTGCGTCACGCAGACCGGCACCGCTAACGCACCACCGTCGCGCCGCCGGGCCTGCTGGCCGTACCCCAAGACTGGTGTCTTCGGGTCGGATGACGATTTGGCTCGTAGCGGCACTCGAGGTCTCGGCGGTTTCTAGGTCGGGATCGACAAGGGTGGAGTCAGGCCTCGCGTCGAACTCTCGCTTCACTGGGCGTATCGCGCCTAGTGGCTGGTTTCGACGTGCTGGCGGTTCGCCGTCAGCTGACTCCACAGGAGTGCTGAACTATGGCCACACCTACGTATTTTCCCATTTCGATTCCTTTGTCCTGGGACGACGCCCGGTGGGCGCTCACGGTGCTGTCCGAAGCCTCGGATCGCCTCGGTGTCGCGCAGGAGGCAGTCATCGAGCTGCGTCCGGAGGGGATCACCCTGGGGCGCCTGACGGGGATGTTCGCGAGTCTTCTCGGGCCGGAGACCCAGACCTTTCCGTTCGGCACGGTGCTTAACCTGGGCGGCGACCGACTGTACGACGTCCGACTGCCCCTAGAAGCGTGGGGGTTGCTTTCCGCCTTCCTGGGTGAGTTCATCGTCGGCCGCATGTGGATGTCAGGGGATAACTCACTGGCGGAGCAGGAAGCCGCCTGGGAAGCCGAGCAGGTTTCGGATCTTCTCAATCGGATCATGGAGGCTACCCCGTGAGTCCTGAGGCTTTCGACTACGTCGACGACGGCTGGGTGCCCGACCGGCCGACCTTGGCGAAGCCGGCCGCGGTGACCAACCTGGCGAACGCGCTGGGGGGGAAGAACCTCAGCGCGGCGGCGGTGCGGGCGTTTGCTCGCGCCGCCGCTCGCCCGGATGACATGCGCCGAAAGTTGGCAGACCCCGTGGAACTGAGGGTGCAGGGCGGTACCCTTGTCCTGGTCGAGACCCGGCTGTGGTCCGCCAGTGTGCTGCCTCACCCCGCCAACCCGCGAGAGTACGGGCACCGAACTTATGCCTTGGGCGGTGACGCCGGGGTAGGTGATGTGTTACTTGAGCCTGCCGCGATGCCCGACGGCAACGCGGAACTGGTCTTAGATGTCGCGACGCCCGATGACCTTGTCGCTAGGCTGGGCGATGCCGAAGCGAGGTTGAGTCGAGCCAACCCGCTCGTGGAGGACCTTCGGGTCGAGGGCGTGCTACAGCCCTTGACGGTGGTGGCCTTAACGGCCCACCACCTGGACGGGGCCGCCCCGGCGACGTTCCTGATCGCGGCCGACGGGTCGAGTCGCATAAGTTCAGTTCACCAAATTTTGCGGTACTCGATTGCTGACTTGGCCTATAACTTAGAGGACAACCGAAAGTTCCGTGCAGCTGTAAACGCATTCGCGCGTTCGGTGCAAGGACGCGATTGGGAGGACCTTAGCGAAGCGGAGCGCGCAGCCCTGAGGGTTCTCACGGTACCGGCCCGAGTCGTGGTCGGCTTTCGGCCCGAGCCGCGATCATCTCTGCCATTCCACACTGCAATTCGAAACTTCATCGGGTTAACTCACATTCGGCCGCCGAAGGCGTACGGTCGTGCGGTCGAGAACGAAGCAAAAGCTGACGCTGTACTCGATTCACTTTCGCGACCACTCCGCACTCGGCCCGCCACTCTGGACAAGCGCGAGAAAAGCTGGCTCGCAGGAACAGCCTCGCCTGCCCAAATTAAAAAATGGGGACTCCCTCAGGACCCTGATCTGCGTACAGCGGAGATTATTCGCTCAATCCTTGCTGGTGGGGCAGGAACGACCCGCAGGGTGAATGACGGCATTCGCTCCCTTACGGTAGAGCAGCGACCGAAACGGGAGGACCGGGTTGATATCGCGGTCGAGTTGATCTTGCGGCCGCTACGCACGAGTACCCAGGATGACGTAGCGTATATTCGGCCGCGTCGTGCAGTATTGCAGCGAATGTACCGGCTGCCGGAGATAGCTAACTTGTCGGGCGACATGCAGCTTGAAGGGATGCCCGGCTCGGCGCTAACTTTGAAGGATCTTCGTGACCAGGCGTTAGAGGAAGTAGCGGCGGGGCAAGGTGATGGTGGTCGTCTCGCCGATGCGCAGACGGAGTTGGCCATCAAGGCTGCCTATTATATGGCCGTTTCTGAAACAATGGCGTTGCAGCGCGAGGTGTTCGGCGGCGAGGATGATGACGACGACCGGAGCCCTGCCGTGGTAATGCGAGCAATGCTGTCGCGGCCCCGGGGAGTGTTGCAAGCTTACGAAGTCATTCGAGCTGGTCGGGCGGGTGAGCCGCTCGTCGTAGTAGACGAGAACGGAGCCCGGCTGCGTGATGACGCTACCGCGTTAGCGCTCACCGATGATTTCGTGCGCCAAGTCTACAACGGCGAGGTTTCTAATAATGCGCAAGCGGGCGCTGCGGCAGCTGCGCGACAATGGGCGGTTATCCAGAAGAACATTGAAACTCTTAAAAAGTCGGTCCGTGTAATGGATTCGATTCCGGTGTATGCGGGCGGGCCGAGTTTTACTGAACGTGAAGGTTGGCAAACGAAAGTTGTAGAGGGAGCTCGCCGTGTGATAGATATTATCGACCGGAAACTCGCAGGATGGGGCGACCGATTCGAGGAAAAGTCTGCCGCGGAAGTTGACGATGACGATTGAAGTCCGTGCTGTCGATCTTGGGAAGTATTGTAGATATCTTCGTTTCAATGAGGTGCTTAGCTTGTGGCATCAGAGGCGTGCTTGGCATGCTCGCGATAGCGAACTGGTGTAGAGGTTGATGTAGAGGGTTTAATGGCGGGGATATCGACGCTGGCCGATTCTGTGCTCTCCGGCGACAACGGGTAGACTGTGGTAGGATCCCCTATTTCGGGTCCACGAATTGGGTCGCTATGCGGCCATAGCTTTGCCTGATCGTCCCCTTCATTCGCCAGCAGGATGGTTTCCCTTTCCGGCGAGAGCCCGCCGAGAAGCGGTGGCGTAGCGGTCGCGGCCGATGTCTTAGGTCGGTGTTCAGCGGGCCGCCTCGTCGGCGGTCTCGGCGAACGACCGGATCCCGCCGGCGGCGTCGTAGCCGAACGCCGGGCCCCGAGTTCAGCGAGGACGTGCTGCCGAAGCTGCGCGTCCTTGGCTGGTCACCCCCGGTTGTTCCGATCACGAGCCGTTGCCCGGTGGATGCCGGTGGATGCCGGTGGGGGCCTGGGTCCTTGACCAGCAAAAACAGCGTTGGTGACCCCCTCACTGCCAGTGAGGTGCGCAAGGCCTCCTGACCTGCGGTTTTGGTGAATCCGCAGGTCGGCTGGGGCAGTCTGGGGCAGTTGGGCC
>NZ_JBSFNC010000088.1:0-39608 GCF_053586895.1 Amycolatopsis sp. NPDC003731
GACCCGCATCGGCGGCTTCAAGCCGGACATCGCGGCCCCGGGCCAGGTGGTGACGGCGGCCCTGCCGGGACCCCCGGAGGCTCATTCGACGAGCTTGCCCGCGGTGGACACCTCGCGCATCAGCGAAGCGATTTCCCCCGGGATCGGGGGAAGCTCTTCGCGCGCGACCCGCCCGGGCCCGGACCAGACGAGGTTCACGCGCAGCGACTCGTCGAGGTCCGGGTGGTCCGCGCGGTTGTGGCAGCCACGCGTCTCGCGGCGTTCGAGCGCCGATTCGAGCGTGGCTCGCGCGGCCAGCGCCGCCGCCTTGAGGTCGAACGCGTGCGCCAGGTCCTGGAACCCGGCGATGTCGGGGTGGACGCCCACGGCACGCATCCGGCCTTCCAGTTCGTCCAGCTCGGCCAGGCCGGTGCGCAGGCCGGTCTCGTGGCGGACCACTCCGGCGTGTTCGGTCATGGTGTTCCGCACCGTGCGCTGCAGGGCCCGGACGTTCTCCGGGCCGTCGGCGGCCAGCAGCTCGTCGACCTCGCCCCGGGCTTCCTCCGTCGCCGCCGGTGACCGCTGTTGCGCTCTCAGGTCGCGTGAGTAGCGCGCGGCGGCTTCACCGACGATGCGGCCGTAGACCAGCAGCTCGATCAGGGAGTTGCCGCCGAGCCGGTTCGCGCCGTGCAGACCGCTCGCCGCCTCGCCGAGGGCGTACAGGCCTTCGACGCCGGTGCCGTGGTCCTCCGGCCGGACCCAGACCCCGCCCATGGAGTAGTGCGCGGTGGGCGCGATCTCGATCGGTTCCCGGGTGATGTCGAGCATCTGCAGTTCCAGCAGGGTCTGGTAGACGCGGGGGAGCCGGCGCATGATCGTCTCCCTCGGCAGGTGCGAGACGTCGAGCCACACCCCGCCAGCCGGCGTCCCCCGTCCCTCCTTGATCTCGGTGTAGGCCGCCAGCGCCACTCTGTCGCGAGTGGACAGTTCCCTGCGGTCCGGGTCGTACCCGGCCATGAACCGCTCGCCGAGCGCGTTGCGCAGCACCCCGCCTTCGCCGCGGGCCGCCTCCGAGACGAGCGTGCCCGCGGCGTTCTCCGGCGCGATCAGACCCGACGGGTGGAACTGGACCAGTTCGGCGTCCCGGATCCGGCCGCCGGCCAGTACGGCGAGCCGGAAGGAGTCGCCGGTGTTCTCGTCGCGGCGGAACGACGTGCGCCGCCAGATGCGCGTGTGCCCGCCCGCGGCGAGGATCACCGCGTCGGCGTGAATCACATAGCGTTTCCCGTCCGTGAGGTCGAATCCATAGGCACCGAAGACGACGTTGTCCCGGACCAGGATCCGCGTGACGTAGACGGTGTCCAGGACCGGGACGCCCACCTGGGCCGCCCTTCGCTGGATTTCCAGTCCGGTGTAGTCACCGGCGAACGCGGTCCGGCGGTAGGTGTGCGCGCCGAAGAGGCGCTGGGAGATCTTCACGTGCGAAGGGCATGCCGTAGCGTTCGAGGTCCTCGATGCCCCGGGCCGCGTGCTGCTGCCACGAGTCTTCCGGGTCCATCGTCGCCAGCGCCGCGTTGATGCCGCCCGCGGCGAGGGTGGTGTGCGCGTCCGACTTCGCCCGCTTGCCGACCGCGAGGACGTCGACACCCTGTTCGGCCGGCTCGATCGCGGCGCGCAGGCCGCCTCCGCCGGTCCCGATGACGAGGACCGACGTGGCGATCCGGTGCTCGGTCATGGTCACTTCGCCGGCGGCGGGTTGAGCGGGAGCCAGTCGGCGAACCGCGTGGCGGACAGCTGCGCGCCGGGGCCGGGCAGGAGCATGTCCTTGTCCAGCAGGGCACCGAAATAGTGCGCTTCGGGGTCGGTGACGACCTCGCGGGGGTCACCGCGGAAAGCCAGCCCGGTGCGGATCAGCTCGTCCAGCCCGAACTGCTCGGGACCGGCCACTTCGACGGTGCCGTTCAGCGGTGCGCCGACGGCGACCCGGCCGACCGCGGTGGCCACGTCTTCGGCCGCCATGGGCTGGATGCGCGCGTCTGACAGGCGCACGGTGTTCCCCTCGGTCGCTGCCTGGGCGATGCTGCCCACGAACTCGAAGAACTGCGTGGCGTGCACGATCGAGTACGGTCGCCCGGCTTCCTTGATGAGTTTCTCCTGCGCGATCTTCGCACGGAAGTAACCGCTTTCGGAGAGCCGCTCGGTGCCGACGACCGACAACGCCAGGTGGTGCCCCACCCCGGCCTTCTCCTCGGCGGCGAGGAGGTTTCCGGTGGAGGTGCGGAAGAAGTCCAGCACGGCGTCGTCGGCGAACGAGGGTGAGTTCGAGACGTCGACCAGGACCTGGGCGCCCTCCAGCACCTCGGCCAGCCCTTCGCCGGTCAGCGTGTTCACGCCCGAATCGGGGGACGCGGGAACCGCTTCGTGGCCGTGTGCGGTCAGCTTCCGGACGAGCTTCGAGCCGATCAGCCCGCTGCCGCCGATCACGACGATCTTCATGGTGTGCCTTCTCCTCCCGCGCCCCGGCCGCTCCGGGGCGTCGTTCTCCGGCAAGGACCGGACAGGCTGCCGGTTTGTGACAGCCCGGCTGTCACAAACCGCGACGGCGTCCGGTCTTGGCTGGCGACACCGACCCGACGAACCGGAGTACCGCATGGACACCCGTGGCGCTCACGCCATCGACACGATCGACGATCTCCGCCGCCACCTGCAGTGGGCGATCGAACTCGAGCACGCGACGATTCCGCCTTACCTGTGCGCGCTGTACTCGCTGGACCCGGCGCGCAACCCCGAAGTAACCCAGGTCGTGGGCACGGTCCTCGCCGAGGAGATGATCCACCTGGCCCTGGCCGCGAACCTGCTCAACGCCGTCGGTGGCTCGCCCGAGCTCGACACGCCGGAGCTGCTGCCGCCGTACCCGCACCCGCTGCCCCACGGCGACCGGTCCGTGCACGTCCACCTGGCGCCGTTCGGCCCCGAAGCCCTGGAGCTGTTCCTGCGCATCGAGCAACCCGCGTCCGCGGACGCGCCGCCGCAGACCGACGAGTACCGGACCATCGGGCAGTTCTACGCCGCGATCGAGGCCGGATTGCGCACCCTGTGCGACGAACTGGGGGAGGACCGGGTGTTCACCGGCGACCCCGCCCGGCAGATCGGCGAATTCCACCTCCGCGGCGGAGGTGGCCAGGTACTGCCGGTCCACGACCTGAAGTCCGCATCGGCCGCGCTGGCGGAAATCGTCGAGCAGGGGGAGGGGGCCGCGCGCACGGACGTGTGGGACGGCGATCGCGACGTCTTCCACCCCGACCAGGAAGAGGTCGCGCACTACTTCCGGTTCCAGGAGCTGAAGGTGGGCCGCCGCTACCGGACCGGCGACACCCCGCAGTCCGGCCCGACCGGCGAGGCGATCGCGGTCGACTTCGACGGCGTGCTGCCGATGCGGCACAACCCGCGGACCGCCGACTACCCGGAGGGCAGCGCCATCCGGGTCGCCCAGGAGGAGTTCAACCAGACCTACAGCCTGCTGCTGTACCAGCTGGAAGAGGCTTTCACCGGCAACCCGGGCGGGATGATGGACGCGGTCGGCACGATGTTCGGGCTGCGCAAGCAGGGGCTGGCGCTGATGAAGATGCCGACCGGCGACGGGAAGACGACCGCGGGCCCGACGTTCGAGTACGTGCCACCCGAGCAGCGGAACTGAAGCACCGGCCGCCGGTTCTTACCGCGAACGCTCACCTTGCGGCGGCTGCCTGGCCGAGGGGGTATCGCACGCCGGTGAGGTCTTCGGAGACGGCCCAGAGGCGTTGCTGCACGGTCAAGTCGTAGGAGCCGGGGCTGGAGGTGACCAGCTCCGGGTGGCCGCGTCGCCCGGCCAGGCCGTCGGGGCCGTAGTACTGCCCGCCGAGGACGGCCGCCGAGGTGCTCGATCCGCTCCTGCACCCGGTCCAAGCCGCTCCATCACCACATCGACGATCCACCACCACCCGGCCAACTGCCGTTGCAGTACTAGACGGCGTCCTGCCACCGGACGTGGGGCCCGCCGGCGGTACGGGCGTGGCCCAGCCGGTCGGCCGCGTCGGCTTCGGCGGCCGTCACCTCCTGGTTGCGGTACAGCGTCGCGGCGGCGCGGAACCATTGGGCCGCCGTGATCTCGTTGTCCGCCAGCAGGCTGATCTCGCCCAGCACACGCAGCGCGTTCGCCTGGCCGTGGGCGTTGTGGTGCCTGCGGTGCAGGTACAGGGCCGCGTGACAGTGGCGGCGGGCGGTTTCGTGGTCGCCGAGGCGGGTGGCGTGGCGGCCGGCCGCGGTGAGGGCGTCCGCCTCCCACACCGGCAGGTCCGCCCGGCGGCACAGCCGGACCGCGCTGATCGCGTGATCCAGGGCCTGCCGGTCGTCGCCGCGGCGGCCCCAGGCCCACGCCAGCTGGTAGTGCGTGTGGGCCTCGTCGCCGGTGTTCCCGTGCCGCTGGGCCAGGTCCATCGCCAGGTGCAGGTGCTCGACCGCCTCGTCGTGCCGTTCCAGCTCGACGCAGGCGGCGCCGAGCCGGCGGTGGGCCACCGTGCGGGCCGCCGGGTCGGGCAGGTGGCGGGCGGCGTCGAGCGCCGTCCGCCACACCACCGCCTGCTCGCGGTGGTGGCCGTGGCGGGTCTGGAACGTCAGCAGGACCCAGGCCAGCTGCCAGACGACCGCGTGCATCCCGGCATCCGCCGCGGCCTGCTGGACGGCCAGCAGGTTGGCGTGCTCGGTGTCCAACCAGGACAGTGCCGCCGCGACGTCGCCCACCGGGTGCGGCCGGACGACGGCCGGGGCGAGCCGGATCGGCAGGGCGTGCGGGTTCAGCAGGCGCTCGGCGGTGTAGGCGGTGTGCAGGTGGAAGTCGGTCAGCCGGCGCAGGGCGGCCGAGCCGGGGTCGGCGCCCGCCGACCGGGCACTGGACCGGATCAGCTCGTGCATCCGGTACCGGCCGCGCGGGTGCTGGCCGAGCAGGGACGCCTCCTCCAGCGCGCGCAGGGCGGCGCCCGCCTCGGCCGGCCGGAGACCGGTGAGGGCGGCGGCGGCCGGCACGCCGATGTCCGGCCCGGGCGCCGTGCTGAGCAACCGGATCACCGTCCGGTCGCGGTCGGACAGCGCGCGGTAGGACCACGACAGGACCGCGGGCAGGCTGGCGACCGGGTCGTCGTCGGCGAGGGCGGCCGCGCCCTGGCGGCGCAGTTCGGCGGCGAGCTCGGTGAGCGGGACGTCCGGGTGCAGCTGGGCGCGGGTGGCGATGATCCCCAGCGCGAGCGGGAAACCGCCGCACGAGGCAGTCAGCTCGGCCACCGCCGCCGCCTCGGTGCGCGCCCGGCCGCCCAGCCGCCGGGCCAGCAGGGCGCGGGACTCGTCGTCGGCCAGGACGTCCAGGTGCAGCCGGCCGGCTCCGTGCGCGGTGGTCAGCCCGGTCAGCCACCGGCGGCTGGTGACGAGCACGGCACAGTGCCCGCCGCCGGGCAGCAGGGCCCGGACCTGGCCGGCGTCCGCGGCGTTGTCCAGCACCACGAGCAGGCGTTTGCCGGCGGTGACGCTCCGGAACAGCGCCGCCTGGGCGTGCGGTTCGGCGGGCAGCCGGTCCGGATCGGCCCCCAGCGCGGCGAGGAAGCCCCGCACCGCCACGCCGGAATCCATCGGGCCGCCGCGGTCGGCGCCGAAGCCGCGCAGGTCGACGAACAGCTGGCCGTCGGGGAACCGGCCGGCGTTGCGGTGCGCCCACTCCAGCGCCAGCCACGTCTTGCCGATCCCGCCGGCCCCGCTGACGACGGCGATCGGGCTCGCGCCGTCGGGCACCGGCGATCCGGCCAGGAAATCCGTCAGCCGGGCCAGGCAGGCTTCACGGCTGGTGAAGGGGGTGGGCCGCGGCGGCAGTTGCCGCGGCACGGGCACCGGCGGCGCCGGAGGGGACGCCGTGAGGTCCGGATCCGCGGTCAGCACGCGCTGGTGCAGCTCCCGCAACGCCGGGCCCGGGTCGGCGCCGAGCTCGTCGGCGAGCCGGGTGCGCACCCGCTGGAACTCCGCGAGGGCCTCGGCCGGGTGACCGGCCAGGTACCGCGCCAGCATGAGCTGCCCGGCCACGCGTTCGTCCAGCGGATGTGCGGCGGCCCGGGCGGTCAGCTCGGACAGCAGGCCGGCGTCCCGGCCCAGTCGCAACGCCAGGTCGATGCGGTCGGCGTCGGCGGTGAACCGCTCCATCGCCAGGCCTTCGCGCACGGCGGCGAGCCACGGGACGTCCACGTCGGCGAAGGCCTCGCCGGACCACAACGCCGAGGCCTGTTCCAGGAGGGCCCAAGCGGTCTGCTCGTCGGGTTCGCTGCGGGCGCGCCGGACGAGGTGGCGGAACTCGTGCAGGTCGATACGGCCGGGTTCGACCAGCAACGCGTACCCGCCGCCCCGGCGCTGCAGTTCCACGCCGCCACCGGGCGGCAGCTGCTGCCGCAGCCGGGACACGTAGTTGCTGACCACCTGCCGGGCCCGCAGCGGCGGCCGGTCGCCCCACACCCGGTCCACCAGCTGGTCGGTCGACACGACGAGGTTGGCCTCCACCAGCAGCACCGCCAGCACGCACCGCTGCCGCGCGTGGCCGAGGGCCACCCGGGCGCCGCCGTCCGTGGCGGTCACTTCGCCGAGCACCCGGAACCGCAGCACGCGTCAGCCCCGCCCACGGCGGCTGACCAGGCGATTCCACGCCGGTGATGTGTTCCCGGTGAAGACGTCGGCCAGAGTCTTCGACGTACTCGGTTCAGCCAGCACCTGCAATCCCCCCCCCGCATCCGGGATAGCAGACCTGGACGGCGCCTTGGGCGAACCTCGGTTCGATTCACGCGATCGGCGGAGCGGCCTCGGGCGCCGGGGGTTCCACGAAGGGGAGGTTCCACGCATGAGGAAGTCCGGTATCTGGGCGAGTGGCACGCTGGCCGTCGCGGCCATGGTGGCCACGGTGACCCCGGCCGTCGCGGCGCCCGCCACGAGTCTCGCGGCGACGTCCATCTTCACGGCCTACGAGAAGGGCGGGATGACGGGGCGGAAGGCGTTCATCGAAGGCTGTGGTGAACACTCGATCCCGTACCACGGCTCGTACGAGTGGGACGCGCGAGGACAGAGCGGCCACCTGTTCAACCAGGGCAGCACCGTGCCGCACTACCGCCTGTCGAGCAGCGTCGACACCAGCCAGCGGACCGGCTTCGCCTGGGTCAAGATCCTGATCGTCTGCTGAGCTCCGGCCCGGCGACCGGCCGCTTCCGCCGGGGGAACGGGGAGCGGCCGGTTGCCGGAGGTGAGCGAGCCGTCCCGCGTCGCCAGGTCGATCGGGGACGTCTCCGGCCGGACCGGAGCGCGCCGGCGAGGGGGTGGCCGGCGCGCTGCGGTCCGTGCCCACGGGTTGTCCCTGTGGACGCGGCGGGAACCTCGATCACCGGTGCCGGTACAACAGCCACACGAAGGACGGCCGGGAGCTGCCCGGGGGCGATGACCGTGCGGCCCAACCATTGCGCTTGAGCCGCCCGATCCGTTCCCCGGCCGCCGCCAGGACGACCTTGGCCGGATCGGGCCGGACCCCGAGCGTGCGCATGGCGGCCTGGAACGTGCGCACGTCCTCCGCGACGCCGTCCGCGACCTGCGCCAGCGAGCTGGTCGCGCAGGTGGCGGGGTGCGGCCCCCGTCGTCGTTCGCCGTTCCGCTGCGGTCCGTCATGACCCGCGCACCCCGCTCAATCCCCGCTGACGGCGGTGAGCAGGCTGCGCTCGCGGACCGCGGACGCCGACAGCGTCTTGTAGCCGTGGTCGTCGAACACGACTGTCACCGTGTCGTCGTCCGCGGACATCACGATGCCGCGACCCCACTCCGCGTGCTCGACGCCGCTGTTGACCGGGAAGTCCCCGCCATCGGACGACACCGCTTCGGCGGTGCCCGCGATGCAGGTGTCGCAGTTGCCGCAAGGTTGCTCGAGCTGCTCCCCGAAGTAGCCGAGGAGGAACTGGCGGCGGCACCCGGTCGTTTCGGCGTAGCCGCGCATCATGTCGATCCGGGACCGGATCAGCCGCTGGTGCGCTTCGGCGGCCTCGACGCCCTGCTCGACGGCCTGTTCGGGGTCCACATCGGAATCGAGGTACTCGAGGCGGCCGTCGGCGGTGACGCCGACCGAGCCGGTCTGCTCCAGCAGGTTCACTGCCCTGGTGCGCTGGGCCGCCGAGACGCCGATCTCCCGGCCGAGCTCGGCCGGTTTCAGTGGGGCGTCGTGCTCGGCGAGGGTGGCGGCCACCTCGGCCAGCGCCTGCTCGGGTGCCTTCGCGGCGGTGAGGAACTTCTGCCTGCCCAGGTCCCGCGGCCGGTGGTACAGCGTGATCTCGGCCGGTTCGCCGTCACGGCCGGCCCGGCCGATCTGCTGGTAGTACGTGTCGAGCGATTCCGGCGCCGCCGCGTGCAGGACGAACCGCAGGTCGGCTTTGTCGATCCCCATGCCGAACGCCGACGTCGCCACCACCACGTCGAGCTCGTCACGCAGGAACTGCTCGTGCACCCGTTCGCGGTCGGCCGCTTTCATCCCGGCGTGGTAGGCCGCGACCCGGACGCCCTCCGCGGCGAGTTCCTCGGCGTAGCTTCCGGCGTCCTTGCGGCTGGTGACGTACACCAGCCCTGGACGCGTCGCAGGGTCGGCGGTCAGCGCCCGCGTGCGGGTGAGAACGGCTTGGTGGCGATCGTCGTCGTCCGGCAGCGGGTCCACGCCGAGACGCAGGTTGGGCCGGTCGAAGCTGGCGAGGACCTCCCGGTGGTCGCGCAGGCCGAGGCGGGCCACGATGTCGCTGCGCACGGGCAGGGCCGCGGTCGCCGTCAGGGCGATCACGCGAGGGTGGCCGAGCCGCTCGATCACCGGCGCCAGGCGCAGGTAGTCGGGCCGGAAGTCGTGCCCCCACGCGGAGACGCAATGCGCTTCGTCGACGACGAACAAGGAGACGCCGAGCTCGGCGACGGCGTCGAGCACCTCGTCGGACGCCAGCTGTTCCGGGGACAGGAACAGGTATTCGGCGGTGCCCTCGCGCAGCGCCTCCCACGCGTGCTTGCGCTCGGCGGCGCGTTGTGCGGAGTTCAGGGCGACGGCCCCCGGGGCCCGGCTCTCTTCGATGCCCTCGATCTGGTCGTTCTGCAGGGCGATCAGCGGCGACACGACCAGGGTCGGGCCGTCCAGCAGCAGCGCGGGCACCTGGTAGATCGCCGACTTGCCGGCCCCGGTCGGCAGCACGGCGAGGACGTCGTGCCCGGCCATCACCTGCTCCATCGCGGCCAGCTGCTCGTCGGTGAGCTGGGACCAGCCGAAGGTGTCCGCTGCGATCCGCTGCAGTTCGTCGCGTCTTCTCGCCATCCGCCGCAAGTACCCGCGCCCCGCGGGCGAAAACACGCCGTATGGCTCGGCGATCGGCGGCTAGCCGGGAGCGGGCGGGGTACCTGCACCCATGACCCAAGTTCGAGGGACCAGCCGCGCGATGGCCGCGGACGCCGACATCGTCCTCAACACCGCCTCCGATCTCACTCGCGCCCCGGCGTGGCTGCCGGCCCCGGTGCAGGTGGT
Organism: Amycolatopsis sp. NPDC003731; assembly: GCF_053586895.1. Classification (NCBI taxonomy): domain Bacteria; kingdom Bacillati; phylum Actinomycetota; class Actinomycetes; order Pseudonocardiales; family Pseudonocardiaceae; genus Amycolatopsis; species Amycolatopsis sp. NPDC003731. The sequence continues at coordinate 9,569 of NZ_JBSFNC010000088.1, forward strand.
CGGCACCGGAGCCGGCACGGTCGACCTGCGGTGGCGGGAGGAGGGCGTGCACCGCTACGAGATCGACCTCGATGCGGCCGGGCACCGGCTGGCCTGGCACCCGGCCGGGGACGGCGCCTGGGCGGGTGAGCTGCGGGTCACCGAACAGGGTGCCGGGTCCAGCCGCGCGGAGTTGCTGGTGGAGGCCGGCGACGACGTCGACGCCGGCGAGGTGCGCACGGTGCTCGACGCGGCGCTGGAGGCCTTGGCCGCCGAAGTCGACCAGAACTTCACCGTGAGCTGACCGCACCACCGACACGGAAGGTGAGGCCCGGATGCCCAGGCGCTCGGAACCCGCGGTCGCCGCGTCCAGCCGGTGGATCGACGACGACGGCGTGCGCGCGCCCGGCGGATCCGTGCACGCTTGGCGGCCGGGGACCAACCAGACCCTGTGCGGCCTGCCGTTGCACAAAGCCGGCTTGGAGCGGTTCCCGCACGTGTTGTGGATCGACGCCCGTTGGCTGGCCGACACGACCGACAAGCGCATGGTGCTCTGTTACCGGTGCGCCGCCGCGACCGGCGACCGTCCCGGGCGCCGGCGGTGGACCAGGGAGCGGCCGAGGCCCTGACAGAGGCTCGGCGGCCGGCTGCTTCGCGGTGGCGCTCGTCCCGAACTGACGGCGCCGGTTCAGTCGTTGGAGCCCTGACGGTCCAGACGGGAGACGGTGCAGCCGGCCAGCCGGTCGCCCGCGTCCCGCGCGTGGGCTGCGCACAGCCTTGCGGTCACGCCGCCTTGGTCGGTCACCACCGCGGCGACCGGCTCCGCACACGGTGTGTGAAGCCGGTCGTAGTCCCACGCAGCGGCGCAGCCAGGGTCGGTGCACCAGGCGCGTCCTCCGGCCGAGTGCAGCGTGACACCGTGGGCCGGGCAGATGCCCCACGGAACGTCGCACAAGCCGGGGTCGCGGGCGACCCGGACCCGGGCCAGGTCCTCGGCCGTCCGGGAAATCTCGTCGGTGTAGTCGCTCAGGTCGTGGGTCGCCTTCGCGATGGGCCGGGCGAGGCGCTGCAGGTGGCCGTCGGGCGCGGTCCGCAGCCGGGCGGCCACCTCCGCGGTACGTGCCGCGAGCGCTTCAGCGTCGGCGGCGAGCGCACGCAGCTCGGCCGGCAAGGGCTCGGGCGTGGTCGGCTCAGGCATGCTCATCCTCGATGGGTTGGGGTGATCAATGAGCGCGGACTGCGCAAGTACCCCGAACCTCGTACCCCAAACCACGCCCTGCCGGTTGACAACCCGAAAGTCCAGCCGTTCGCCGCACCCTGGGGTTGAACAACTGATGTCGTGCTCGACCTGCTGCCGCTCCGAGCTCGGCGACCCGCGCGGCGGCGATGACCGTCCGCGAGTACGGGCGCTGGCAGCCGGCACCGACTTCCTCGAGTAGCGACCTCAGGCTCCGTCCGGTCGGGCTCCTGGTGCATACGGCCGAGCCGGTGGGGTGGTCCAGCGTGATCACCGGCGTCCGCCGGAAGTGCTCTTGGCCACTGTTCAAAGCGCCGGCGCCGGGGTATTCGCGAGACTGGAAGCAGTCGAAAGGACCGACGTGAACGAGAACCCCACACCCCGGCTCGTCGCGAACCCGAACCGGATCCAGGTGCGGACCGAAGCGGACCTGCGTCGCGGGGCGCCGCCCGCGGAGCCCGAGGCCGAAGCAGTGTCCGAGCGGCACTGAGCCCGGTCCGGTGTGGAGTGTCCACACCGGACCGGCTCCGCTTACGGTGCCCCAGGGGGCCGCGACGGTCCAGCTGCTGTCCGCCGTCACCGTCTGAGGACGGTCGGAGCCCGTTCCGCCACCGGAAGCGATGTAGACGGCGGAATCGAAGTGCCGCAGGAGCGCGCCCGGGATGTTGAGCGACTCGAACGTCACGCCGGTGCCGCCCAGCCCCGGCCGCGTGCAGAACGTCGCGTCCGCGTGCATCAAGGCCGATCCGTCGTCGACCGAGTTGCGGACGCGCCCGTCCTGGTGCCGCAGGAACTGCCCGGGGTAGTTCACCGACTCGAACGAGTAGCACGACGACTCGCCGAGCCCGCGCCGCACCGTGTACGTCGCGTCCTGCTTGAGCAACGCGCTGCTGCCGCTGGTCACCACCTCGGTGTAGGCCAGGCCGCCCGCGTGCCGCAGGTAGCGGTCGGTGTAGCCCCACGTCGTCACCCGCAGCGACTGCCGCGCGTTCACCGCCAGGGGCACCGAACTGCGCCACAACGCCGGCGCCGAGACGTCCCACGTTGCGTCGGCGGCGAAACTCGTCGCGGTGTCCCACGGGTTCGGGCCGCCGCTCACGGCCAGGTACACGGTTTCGTCGTAGTGCCGCAGGTACCGGCCCGGCAGGTTCAGCGACTCGAACGACGTCCCGCCGGCGGCGAGACCCGGCCGGTCGCACCAGGTGGCGTCCGCGGCGAACGTACCGCCGGTGTCGCTGTCGATCCGGACCCGGTTGTCGGCGTGCCGCAGGAACTTCCCGGGGAAGTTGACCGATTCGAACGAGAAGCACCGCGGGTCCGCGAGGCCCGCGACGGTCCGGAACGAGCCGTCCTGCCGCGGTCCGTCGGCGCTGCCCGTGGTCAGCACGTCGGTGCGGGCGAAGGAGTCCGCGTGCCGCAGGTACCGGTCGGTGTACCCGGGCGTGGTCACCCGGAACGACCGGATGTGCCCGAGCGTCAGCGGCACCGCGGCGTTCAGGTTCTTCGAGGCGTTGATCAGATCGGTGTGCGCCGCGCGGACCAGCGCGGTGTCGACCTTCTGCACCCGCCGGTCGTAGGTGAGCAGCCCGTTGTACTCGCCTTCGACGTCGGTGATCTCGGTGTAGACGAACGCCGACAGGCCCTTGGTGGTCATCAGCTGGCGCGCGTCCCGGACCATGCCGGTGTAGCGGTCGTTCAGCTGCGCCGCGCTCGCCATCTGCTCGTAGGCGAAGAACTTGCCGGTGGGGCTGTACTCGTGCCCGGGGTTGCGCAGGCCGAGCCCGCCGAACTCGCCCAGCACCGACACCCGCGCCCCGGCCGGCCGGGGCGCGTCCGGCCCGGTGTACACGTGCCAGTCGATGATGTCCCCGGTGCCCGGATCACCCTTCGACGCGCAGCAGTTGAACCCGCTGTGCGCGTCGACCAGCCGCGTCGGGTCCTGGTTCTTGATGTTCGTGGTGACGCGCCTGGTCTCGGCGAGGTTCCACTCGCCCCAGCCTTCGTTGAACGGCACGTAGGTGACGACGGCGGGGGAGAAGCGGTGCTCGTCGACGATCTCGCGTGCTTCGGTCTCGAACTCGGCGATCTGCGCGGGCGTGCGGTCGGCGTTCGCGTTCGTGGTCGACGGGATGTCCTGCCACACCAGCAGTCCCAGCTTGTCGGCCCAGTAGTACCAGCGGGCCGGCTCGACCTTGATGTGCTTGCGGACCATGTTGAAGCCCAGGTCCTTGTGCTTCTGCAGGTCCGACGCCAGCGCGGCGTCGGTCGGCGCGGTGTACAGGCCGTCGGGCCAGAAGCCCTGGTCCAACGTGCCGACTTGGAACACGAACTCGCCGTTCAGGGTCGGGCGCAGCACGCCGTTGACGTTCTTCGTGCCGACCTCGCGCATGCCGAAGTAGCTGACGACCTGGTCGACGGTCGTGCCCGCGGCGTCCCGCAGCGACACGCGCAGGTCGTAGAGGAACGGGTCGTCGGGTGACCACCGCCGCGCGTTCGGCACCGGCACCGAGAACTCGGTGAAGCCGCCGGTCGCGCTGCCGGCGACGGCCCCGCCGGTCACCGCCTCGGCGAGCACGGAGTAGCCGCTCACGTCGCCGCGGCCGAACACCCGCACGCGCGCGGTGTTGTCGGCCAAGTTCGGGCGGATGTCGACGGAGTAGATCGACGTCGGCGCGGTCGGTTCGAGCCAGACGGTCTGCCAGATGCCCGAAGTCGGCGTGTAGAAGATGTCCGACGGGGTGGTGGCCTGCTTGCCGACCGGCTGCTTCTCGTCGCGACCGTTGGTCGGGTCGTAGACGCGCACGACGATCTCGTTCACCCCGCCGTTGAGCCGGGCGGTGATGTCGGCTTCGAACCGGTCGTAGCCGCCCTTGTGCGTGGCGACCTGGACGCCGTTGACCCACACGGTGGCTTCGTAGTCGACGGCGCCGAAGTGCAGCTGCACGTGCCGCCCGGCCCAGGCCGCCGGCACCGTGAAGGTGCGGCGGTAGAACATCAGGTCGCGGTTGTCGTTGCGCATGATGCCCGACAACGCCGACTCGACCGGGTAGGGGACCAGGATGCGCTCGGGCAGGGTCTGCCCGAGCGGCGGCGCGGCGTAGCGGTCGACGCTGCCGTTCGCGCCGGTGGCGGGGTTGAGGAACTCCCACTCACCGTTGAGCGACTGCCAGTCGGGCCGCGTCATCTGCGGCCGCGGGTACTCGGGCAGCGGGTTCGTGGTGCTCACCTGCGAGGTCCACGGCGTGGACAACGGCGGTGGCTTGGGTGCGACGGCGGCGTCGGCCGCCGGCACCACGGGAAGGATCGTGCACAGCAGTGCGAAGACCAGGACGAAGAGACGGCGCATCGGACTCCCCTTCGGACGCGCACGGAACCGCGCACCGGCCTGGCGGGGACGGCGAAGCACTCCGGGCGGGCGGGCACGCCGAGCCCGGAGCACTACCGCGGGCCCGTCAACCGAACGTAACACGGAACACGGACAAACGGAACAGAGCAAAATCCACCAGACAATCAACACGTGACGGCTTGGCTGCTACCTCCACGCACGAAGCCCGCCGACGGTTGAGTCTCTGTCGTGAGCAGGACGTCGATTCGCGCGGGTGATGTTGTCGACGGCCCAGCCGGTGTCCGCGCGCGTCCGGGCGCGGGTTTCCGCACCGGGGTTCGCCGCCGCAACGCCGGTAGGGCTCGACCTCGGTTGCCCGCCCGAAGTCGGGGGCGTCGATCATGTTGCTGCCGCCGATGTACAGACCGACATGGTGGACGCGCCCGGGAGAAGATGCGTCACCGGCGGACTGCAAGTCGGTATCCCATTGTCGGCAGGCGTGGGTTCGTCACGACCGACGTGAGATCTTCGTTCGTCGGCTTGACCCACGTCTGCCACTCATCACCAGGCAGCAGTACCTATCGGCGCTCGCCCGTGGGCGCGCATTCGACGACGAATGTCTCGCTGCGGCCGACGACGTGCAGTGCGACGACGTCGATGTTCACGACAGGCTCGGGCCCGGTATTCCGCACGAACACCTGCACGCCGTTGCTGCCTTCGGATCCTGCTACTCCGCCGACGATGTAGAAGGCCTGTACGCGAAGCCGCTCGGCGTCTCGGCGGCTCTCGCGCCGCCGCTCGTCGCTGGCAACCCGGAGGGCCACCCACGCTGCGATCAACGCGCCCAGCCCGCCGAACCACTGGCCAACGCCGGCCCAGTCGCCGGGACTCAGCCACCGGCGGAGGGTATAGGTCACGAGAACGACAAAGGCAATCGTGCCAAAGATTGCCCACGTCGACTTTCTGACGTCCCTGATCGATCGGCGCTCTCGTCTCATGATTACCGTCCTCGCGGTGGCCGTCTACGGGGCCGTTCGGGACGCGCTCAAGCCTTTCCTGGCATCTCCCCTGGGTGCGGCCAAAGCTGCGATGCTCACCGCATACGGTGCGCGGCACGCTAGTTCGACGGCCCCGGCGATGCCCAGAACAGCATACGCGACACCCCACGCCGGACCAGGCAGCAGACGGAAAGCAAAGCGCCAGGCGGGCGGGTCGTTCGGTGCGGCGCCCGGTCCGGGGTTCGGCGCCCTTCTACGACAGTTCATGAGAAGAGAATCGCCGTGCGCAGGTGAGGCGCCAAGCCCTGACACTTAATTTTTTCGATTAATCGCGATGGTGCACGGCGCGCCTTAAGGCACCCGTGTACGCGCCGTGACCGGATGCATGTGGTGGCGCTCGTCCAGGCCGTCGGCTTGCGGGTTGCCGGGGCACACGTGGTCTGACCTGACTCCGGCGACGCCTCAGCTGCATCCGATGTTCGGTTGGTCATCCCGCCCTGCACGTGCCAGCAACCCATCCATGCAGGTCGAGTGTTCGCTTCGCATATCTCGCCGTTGCCCAGGTCTTCGCGGCGCTAGGACTTTTGCCGAGGGCTGATCGTGAGAAGGATATCGGGGCCAGCGCTTCGCGTAGCGCATTGCCGTTTGTTGTGGACAGGTCGATCTCGTACGCTACGCCGTCCAGTCCGAACGGGATGGTCTGCTCGGCGCGGCTGCCGTTTGTGTCGTCGAGTATCTCGATCGCCACCCTCTTGGCCATCTGCGCATCCTTTCTTTCCGGTACCGCTTCAAATGGCTCATGGACGAGGCTCTTCGAGTTTCTTCGAGAGCCTATTGACTGTCGGTCGTGTCGTCGGCGTGGATAGGTATGTGATCCGGACGCGTTGCTGACCGCGGAGGTGGTGGGGGAGTTGGTGCAGCTGTCGCCGAGGATGTTGAAGGACCAGGCCGCCGCCAGGGTGTTGCCGCATCACCGGTTTGGGAAGCGCTACCGGTTCACCCGTGGCGATGTCACCGAAATCGTGCGGCTCAGTGCTGCTCCGGTGAAGCCGCCGCGGCGGCGTGATGGCGAGACACGGTTCGACGACTTCGCCGAGGAGTGGCTCGCTGCCGTGGCTCCGCGGCTGGAGCTGAACACGGTCGCGAAGTACCGCTCCTTCCTCGACACCCAGTTGCTTCCACAATGGAAGGCATGGCCGCTGATCGCGATCTTCAACGGCTACGTCGAGACCGAGCGGTGGCTCTCGGAGCTGCACGAGGACTACGCCGAGTCTTCGGTCTCCGCGTACTTCGCGTTGTTCTCCACCATCCTCAATGCCGCTGTGCGTGCGCGGATGATTTCGCCAACCCGTGCAGCGGTGTCCGCGTGTCCAAGGGTGAGTTCGACGCCGAGCGGTTGGTCGCCACGCCGGCGCAGGCCGCGATGCGGCTCCACGAGCTGGGGCTGGGGCTGGGGATGTCGAGGTTGGTGCTGTGCCCAGCTGATGGACAGCCATCGGGACCGTTCGTGCTGTGCACGCCGAAAAGGGCATCCGTGGCGGCGATCGAACTTCCGGATCCGGTTCTGGCGGCCGGCGTGGGACGGTGCCGAGCTGGACGACGCGAAGGCGGGGGAGCGGCGCCCGCCGATCCTGCCGACGTTCACCTTTCACGAGGGCCGCCACACCCACAGCACGTGGGTCTACGACCACCTGACGCCGGCGATGGTGAAACAGATCTTGGACGCCCTGGGGGAACGCTGGCTACGGTCACTGGCGGCCCTGTACCCAAGTGAGCGGGCGAAGTTGGTGTCCTGGTTCCCGCACCTGCGGTCCCGGCGCCTGGACCCCGGGCCCGGGACCCATCGCCATCTGACGACTGAAGCCCCGCCCCTCCGGGGAGGGACAGGGCTTCTGACCTGCGAAAACTTGTGGTGCGCGATACTGGGATTGAACCAGTGACCTCTTCCGTGTCAGGGAAGTGCGTCACGTGGTTCGACCAGGCGAAGCGTATCTTTCCGCAGGTCGCAGGCTCGTGTTGATCCCTGGAGGGGTAGCTTCTCGGCAATTGCTTCGGGTTGCAATCGCCGATGAATCGCCAGATTTCGGACCGCGGTCGGCGACCACGACTGGCACTGATGGCACCAACGGTCCAGCGATGGGCTCGACCGTCGGAGATCGTTCTGGTCGCTATTTTCTCCACGACTTGAGGTTGCTGGCGACGTGCCCGGCGAGCTGCGGTTCGCAGCCGCCGAGGGAGGACAGCATCGCGAGGGTGAGCAGTTCGTGGTCGGGACGTCGATGCCGTCGCGGGAGCAGGTGGTCGCCGAAGCAGTTGCTCGAGAGCCACCGCTGGACGTGCTATTGATCGTCGGGGGTCGACGCATAGGGCTCCTCGGCGGGGTACGGTTCTGCATCGTCTGTCAGGCAGTGGCGCTCACGGACGCCGGTCGCAGAGCCCAGTCCCGCACACTCCTGCCCTCGACGAAGCGCCAATCTGCACGACACTTGTCGCAAGCGATCCACACATCGTGCTCGCGGAAGCCCGGGATGTTGTCGTGCTCTTCGATGATCGTCCCGTTGCCGCAGGGGCACAGGTATTCATAGCGCTCCGTCGTTCCGGAACCGGCGCCCCATCCTCTGTGGTCGTGTGAATCGCCGCTGATCTGCTCGGTGCGAATATGCGTCGACGAGGGCTCCGTCCTCATCCACTCCGCGATCGCGGTGACTACTGCGTCGTAGGCTTCGGGCGAATGCGAGACCTCGTGGAAGATCGCCAGGAGCTCACCGGCGGTGCGCGCAATGCGGTGGTCGCTGTCGCGGACGCCAGCTGAGTAGTCGCGGGCGAGGTCGCCCACGACGTCGTTGCGGCCGACCTGCCGGATCAGCCAGTCGTGGAACGGGGCAGGCTCGTCGACTGGCGGCGACGGGACCCAGTCATCGGTGATGGACTCGCCGGCTGCTGCCTGCGTGAGCGCGGTGCGTAGTCGCTCATATCCAGCAGGACGGTAGTGGTGGACCTGCGGTCGATTCTGCCCGGAGCCGACCATCCGGCGCACGTAATCGTGCTCGCGCTCGGACACGCCGACCAGGAGGTTGGGGCCCTCACGGTCTGCGTCTGCGATCGGAAGTCCGAGCGCGGCTGCCGCCCAGATCAGGCGGCCGTTGGACACGTAGGAGCAGTGCGGGCTGAGGAACCACTCGGCGGTGTGCTTTAAGGAGTAGCTGCCGACCTCTGCAGCCTTTGCGCCCGAGGTCGGCGTGAACATCCGGAGCATGTCCGTGATGAGGGCGAGCTGGATGTAGTCGCTCTTGCCGTTGAAGTGCCACTGCGAGTCCGAACGGACCCCGTCCTCGCCAGAGAGGGGGGCACCACCTTGTGCGCTGATCAGCTCGTGATCGTTGAGGGTGGCGATGAGCCGTCGGGCGCTGACCCGCGGACCGAGGAGACCTTGGGCAAGAGGGGAACTCACCTGCCGCAGCGCGGCGGTGTAGTTCGTGCCGGTGAAGGTTGACCAAGCGCGCGCGTCTTGCTGGAGCGCGCGGCTCGGAGTGTTGTTGTTCGGAGTCATCTCAATCTCTTGTTCCGGGCTGTACACCCCACGCCTGCAAGCCCTGTGACATGAGAGAGATCTCGAGCCAACAGGTACTGCTTCTCTGAAATCCGCCGTTGGCGATTGTCCTCGGCGTCTTCGTCGCGTGGGAACTCAGACTCGGAGAAAGGCAGTTCAGGCTGCCAGCCCCAAACGTAGCACGGAGACCGCCTCTGCAGGTTCGGATCGTGCCGCGATCCGAGTGGTCGGTGGGTTGCTCTGGCTCGTCAGTGGGTCACGTCGAATGTGTGTTCGGCAGATATCCGACTCGGACGAGTGAAGCGCCGACGAGCGAGCGCAGGTAGTGGTCGACGGCGAGTCAGGGGCCCGGCGTGGCGGGGGTGATCTCTACCGGACGATCCATGACCGAAGTCTGCAGCCTAGGTGCCGGACTCGCTGACCTCCTTAAGGCTGATAACCAGAGGGTTCTTGGTTCGAGTCCAAGCGGGGGAGCTGTCAGACGAGAAAGCCCAGGTCAACGACCTGGGCTTCTCTGCGTTGTGGGGCAGTGGTGCCTGGAGGGAGGATTTAGTGATTAAAAACTCCGGCAAGGTGTCGCCGCTGCGGGCATCAGCACTTCGGCGTTCCGGGTGGCCTACTCGCTGCTTCCGTACAGGCACCCCGCGCGATCGCGGGGGTGTTGGGCAAGTCGGTCGGGAGGCGTTCGGCCGCCAATCGCTCGCGCTGCTGACCACTCTCAACGCGGAGTGCGCCAGCGCAGACGAGCTCACCGATTCCACTACCGCGGCGTTCCAGTAGCACCCGGACTACACGATCATCACCAGCTTCCCGGGTCTGGCCGATCTGTCCGGCGCACGAGTCCTCGGCAAGCGTCGGAGGACGCTGGTGGATCGCCGTGCAGTGCTTCCCATCGGACGTTGTGCGCCGCCGGCCACAGACCGGCCGCCCACGCGGATCTCCTGCTCCTCCGTAGTGAACTGGCGCCCCCTGAGGTCGTGATGAGCCACCACGAACGCCTCGGACTTTCGGTCGGCGGCAGGGATGACCTGCCTGGTGTTGGGGGGCGCACCCACCCGCGCCGTCTCTGGCTGGCATGCCAAGGCTGTCTCGGTCGCGTACGGCCCCCCACCTCTGGTTCGGGGACAGCGACTGGAGTGAGGTCCGGCGACTCGCTGCTCAGGCGCTGATCTGTCTGGCACCGTGATTCCAGGCCTGCCTGACTCGGGCAGGCACGTAGGCCGTGACCGCACGCCCAGCGGCATGAGCGGACGTCGGTGATGTGGGTGGTTCGGTATTGCTTGTAGCGGTCCGCTGGGTTCGGTCGATACTGGAGGGTGAGAGTCCGGCGTCCAGGTGAGGGGTTTGGTGTGACCGAGTCGGTGGAACTGGTGGTGGCAGCCTTGGCGGCAGGTGCGGCTGAGAAGGCATCCACGGCAGTGAAAGACGCTTACACAGGGGTGAAGACGCTGGCTGTGCGGATTCTGCGCCGAGTGGATCCGGTGCCGTCGGGGGTTGTGGAGATGGTGGAAGCCGACGCGGTCACGCCGGTTGGGAACGAGAGGGGCGCCGTGAGGCGCCGTGAGCTCACGGCGGCGCTGACCGCGGCGGACGCTGGTGCCAATGAGGAACTGGCGGCGGCGGCGCTGAAGGTGCTGGAGCTGGTCGATCCGGCCGCGACTCACGCGGGCGATTATCGAGTCCTCTTGCATGGCAACAAGGGTGTTCAGGTGGGTGACCACAACACTCAGACCAATACCTTCAGCTGACCCGGCCTTCGATGACCACTAACCCGGCGCCCTCGCAACCTGAGCCCTCGCGTCCTGCGGCTTCGACGCCGCCTGTCTATAAGGTCAGCAATAGCCAGGGTGTTCAGATCGGCAGCAACAACACTCAGTACAACTACAACATCGTGACGCAGACCTCGCTGTCTGCGATGAAGTCGCAGCCTGCGGTTCCTGGGCTGGCGCGGGCGCGCACGCCCGAGTCGACAGATCTGGCCGAACCGAGAGTGCGCGTAGGGGTAGTACCCTTGCTGGCAGATTGGTTTCAGATTAGGAAGGTTGACCTGGACAGGCAGGGTCCGGAGGATGGGGCAGACTCGAAAGTTCTCGCCCAAACAACCAACGAGCCGTTCGCAGCGCGGACGACCGTGTTGGTCGGAATAGGTGGAGTAGGCAAGACCCAACTGGCTGCAGAGCTCGCCACCAGAGCATGGCACGATCCAGCGCAGCGGTTGGCGATGTGGGTAACCGCAGACTCGCGGCTGTCGATCATCGCTGCCTATGCCGAAGCTGCGCACCGGTTACTATCGGCCGATCCGACGGTCCCGGACACGGCCGCGCACCGGCTCTTGGAGTGGATGGGGTCTACGGACCAGCCGTGGCTAGTCGTACTGGATGACCTGCGCAGCCCCGCAGACCTGCGAGACCTGTGGCCGAGAACCGAACGGTTGGGGCGGGTCGTCGTAACTACCCGGCGCCGCGATCCCGCTTTACACCGCCGCGACCGGGTGATGCTGCCCGTCGATGTGTTCACCCCTGCCGAGTCGCTGTCGTATCTTCGGGCTAAGCTCACCACGACCGGCACCGGGGCTGACCTTGACGACGGCGCGGCAGATTTGGCCGACACCCTGGGACATCTGCCACTGGCCCTGGCGCAAGCCGCAGCCTACCAACTTGACCGCGGCCTTACCTGTCACCGTTACCGGGATCGCTTCCGGGACCACTCAAAGAAGCTTTCCGAGATTCTTCCCGATCCAGACGAGGAAGAATTGCCCGACGGCTACCGGCATACGATCGCCGTTACCTGGTCGCTGTCCGTGGAATTGGCGGATCGACTCGCCCCTCGCGGGTTGGCCACCCCGATGCTGCGCATCGCGGCGCTTCTCGACCCTGCCGGCACACCGCTAGCAGCATTCACGACCAGACCAGTCCTTGAATATCTGGCCACCAATGGATTTGACGCCGATGAAGATGCTATCGTCGACGCCCTCGGTGCGCTGCACCGCCTCAGCCTGATCACCCTCGAGCACGCGCAATCCGATCGCATGGTAGCGATACACACCCTGGTCCAGCGCGCCGTACGTGACACGCTCACCCCCGAGTGCCTCCGCAACCTCGCGCGGGCCGCAGCCGATGCAATGCTCGCACACGGCCTGGCACATCCCAACACCGTGCTCGCTCTCGCTCGGCTGCTCGGAATTGAACTGCAAGAGGTACTGAACGACACGTCCACAATGAAGCCCGAGAACCAGGCAGTCACCGAGCCCTCCGAGCCCATAATTCTAGCTCCACTTGCCTTTCTCGACAGCGAAAGCTTTGAGATGGCGACTGACGTCCTCATGGCGGCAATAGCCCTGCAGGAGGCTCGCGTGGGTAATTACGGTCCCGATCATCCGCGCACGATGGTCGGCACGGTGGCGCTCGGCCTGGCTCTCGCCGTTGCTAACCAGATGTATGGTCAGCGAGAGTCTGCGTTGGCGCTTGTCGAGGACGGCTATATTGGCCTGCGGGAAGCTTACGTGAATGGCGCAGTACCACCGCAGATCGCAGGCATTTCTGAGTCGATTTACAAATGGGTTCTCGGTCTCGTTGAACAAGACTTGGATGAATGATAATATCGGCTGATCGATACTGCCGGCATGTCACCGTTGTCGAACTCGATGAGGCGATTCGCGCCTGTCGGTCGTCGTCGGCCGGGTTGCCGGCGGTCGAGCGGAAGGCCGTCGACGACGTCATCGGCCACTGCAGGCTGATCAACCGCGGGCGGGTAACGGAGCTGTGGCGTTCGAGCTGCGCCAGACCTGGAGGGCGTGACTATGCAACCGAGGCCGCGATGGCCAGTGCTAGCGGCGCGATCTTCCAGTGGCGGCAACCCGTCGTAACGTGCACACCCCGAGAGGACGCGCAAGCTTGAGCCCACTTGTGCAGTGGCATGAATATCTTGAATGCGGGTAACGGTGGAGGGGTTTTGTCGACGCGACATGGGCGTGACACCGCGGTGGGATGGACTGATGGCTGACGTAGCCGTAAGTTTAGCAGACAGACCGCCAATGCCGCGGTACCGACTTAAATTCTGTTGGACGCCTGGAAGAATCCTATCGTTTCAGCCATTGAGTCTTCGCCATGACAAAACCGCCCGAAGCGACCGAGCGGGAAGTCTGGCCAACGGTAACGAAAATGCAGTAATTGCCCATTGTCACCAAAATAAGTTTCATTTGCCGATATCTTCTTTGAAACGAGGTGGACCCTTGAATATCGATCTTATTGTTGAGGCCTTGCGCTTCGGAGTAAAGGTGGCGAATGCAGACGATGATGCTAAACTTGAGCTCTATAATGACCTTAGAAAGGCAGTCGAAGAGGTTCTTGAACCTATTCCTGGTGGGCGCGCGGCCCTTGATGAGTTTACGCGAGACCCAGGACGATGGGACTCCATACTGAAGGCTCATCTCGGTCATCTCTCAGATGAGTTGCAACTTGAAGCACTTGGACTAGCCGGACAAATAATGTCATCCAACGAGGCCGCAATCTACGGGAATGCATTCCAGCAGGTCGCTATAGCGGAGAGCCATGGGGTGCAAGTCGGGTCCAACAACACCCAGAACAATCTATTCTGGAAATTCCAAGAGGAACGCGAGTTTGTCTTGGAACTTGCCGCTTGTGCTATTAAAATTATCGCGCTCGTAAAGAGACTTCACTCTATAACAAATAGGAACAGCTGGGTGTTAGAACTATGCAAATATGCAACGCTAGGCAAGTTGACTGGTCAATACAACGAGATTGCCAGGGAGTTGAATACAGCCAAGTTGGAGTACGAGAAGACGCGCAACCTGAAGAACATTCGAATCCGCAATAAGGAATATTTGTCAATAGTCGACGATCTCGATCGGAAGATCAGTGAACTTCTTGAAACGCTTTCTGTGCGCGAAGATGAGCTGAAACGCGAGGAGTTTCGGGAGCCCAGTAAGGAAATTCGCAACAAGTTGTCGATCCTGCTGTCAGCATGCGAGTCCGAAATAGAGGAAACTGTGCGCAAGTTTAGTCAAACCTAGCACCAAGCATCGAAGCTAACTGCGGCACCACCCACCGGGGCGCCAGTGCTCGCTGCGGGCCAAGCCCTGGAACCGGTCCTGCGCCGCGCTCTCGGCGCACTGGCCCAGGTCGAGCAGGCCGCCGCCCGCGCTGGCAGTCCGATGCCCCCGGATTGGCACGACCAGCGCATCCTGCGAGACCTGCTGGCCAGATAATCAACATGCAGACTCAGGGCAGGTCTGGCCAAGGCGGCGCCAGACGGCATAGAGGGGTACACGCTCGGCTGATCGCCGACTCGTGTCGTCTCCGCCGGGGGGGCGTACGCACGCCCCGGCGGTTGAGCAGGATCGGACCGTACTCGCGGTCGCCAATGGCTCGGTCGATCGCCCGGCAGACTGCCGGCGGCAAGGGCACCAGCGCGACCTTGCTGCCCTTGCCGATCACCCGCAGCACTCGGTGTCCGTGTTCTTCGCCGATGTCGCTGATGTCTGCGGCGCAGGCCTCGAATACCCGGAGGCCGAGTAGGCCGAGCATCGCCACCAGCGCGAAGTCGAACGGGTTCACCGATTCCCGCGCCGCGCTCAGCAGGGCCTCGAACTGCAGGTGTGACAGGCCGAGGGCCGGTGACTCGTTGGGCACCATCGGGCGCCGGACGTATTCCGCTGGCGAGTGCTCGAGCACGGTGTCGATGACGCAGGTGCGGTAGAAGCCGGTGACCACGGACATCCTGCGCGAGACTGTGGAGGGTTTGAACCGTCGGACTTCCTGCATCCAGCGCACGTACAGCTCGATCTGCGGCCGGCTTGCTGTCAGCGGGGCGCGGTCTCGTTCGCCGCACCAGGTGAAGAAGATCCGCAGGTCTGACTCCGAATGCCTCCGCGAAGCACCCGAGTAGCGGCCGAGGTACGCCGTAGCCGCCAGTCGTAACACTGTTTCGTCTCGGTCTGAGGGCTCCATGACCTCAATGCTGAGTGAAAACGTTCCACGCACAAGAGCAGGAGGGACTGCGCCACCCGCGGCATGAGGGCGCGTTGTAGCAGTTCAGGTAGCGCGACCGATATAGCACTTGCTCGAAGGGCTCGACGAGGGGTTCGGTGTGATCGCATCAGTGGAACTGGTAGTCGCGGCGCTGGCTACCGGTGCGGCGGCAGGCACGCGTGAGACGGCATCCACCGCGGTGAAAGACGCGTATTCCGGAGCGAAGACCCGGGCCCTGCGGACGTTGCGCCGCGCGGAGCCGGTACCGAGCGCCATGGTCGAGGCGGTCGAGACTGACGCGATCACGACGGCCGACGACGAGGCAGGGGTCTCACAGCGACGGGAACTTGCGGCCGCGTTGACCGCGGCGGATGCGGGAGCCGACGACGAACTGGTAGCCGCAGCACTCAAGGTTCTTGAGTTGGCTGATCGCGCCGGGAGCCAGGTGGAAAAGTACCGGGTCCTCCTGCACGGCAATAAAGGTGTGCAAGTGGGCGACGGCAACATCCAGAACAACACCTTCAACTGACCGAGTTGTCGATGTCTGCAAACCAACACGATGGAGAGCCGGCGAGCGTGGTCAGCGGCGGCAAGGGGGTGGTGGTAGGTCGGAGAAATATTCAGAACAACAACTTTTTCAGTCTCTGGCCTTCCCGTCGGTTCGTCGCGCCGGAATTCTCTCCGGTTCCGGATCTGGCCGGCCGGGCGAGCGAGCTTGCTGCCCTGGCGGACGCTTTTGCGGGCAACCTGTCGAGGCCGACGGTCCGAGTTCTCACCGGCGAGAGCGGTGTGGGCAAGTCGGCGCTGGCCGCGGCCCATGGTCGTCGTCATCATGACCGTTACGGCTCGATGGTGTGGATTGATGCCCGCGACCCCGATCAGATCGCCGAGCTATGCCGCAACGTGCTGAACGTGGTGGCTCCGGGAGAAGCCGACGTCGACAACCCTGTGGACGTGCTGTTGCACGGTTACTTGGCAAATCAGGACAAGCGGTGGCTCCTGGTTATGGACGACGTCCGGCACCCGAATCTGATCCGGCGACTGATCCCGGCCGCCGGGGCGGGCGACGTGATTGTTACGAGCGCGGCTACCGGATGGCGTGACCATGTCGCCATCGACGTCGGACCGCTGGGCTTCGAGGCGGCTACCAGTCTTCTGCTACCTCCGGCGGGAGCCTCGCCCGAGCCAGTAGCTCGGGCGCTGGCCGCCTTTCTTGGGGGCTCACCACGGGAGCTGATCCGGGCTCGCGAGACGTTGGCGGCCAACCCGGCTGTCGACTGGACGGACTACCTGCGACTGGACTCGACGGGGCAAGCCGACACTTACGCCACGAACTCCGACCATGCGGCGCAGGTGACGGGCAGAGCTCATCGAAACTGCGTGGCCGCCGGATCGCTGCAGGAGGGCCATCAGGAGCTGTTCGTGGTCGATCGCGACCGTCGGCTGGTGCACCGGTGGAACGATCTGGAGCAGCCGCACGGCCCAAGGGCGCGGTCGGGCTGGTCGCGCTGGTGGCTGATGAACGAGCCCGAACCCGTGCACCGCGTCGGCTGTTCCAGCTTGGATGCCGGACACCTGGAAGTCTTCGCCGTCACCGATGATCAGGGCTTGATCCACCGCTGGCGCGAGGGAAGCCCGGCTCGGTGGTCGCCATGGCGGGTCCTTGCCACTCCTGGCAAGATCATCGCACTCGATGTCGGCTCGGCTCGGGACGGCTCCCAAGATCTGTTCGTGGTGACCACTGACGGTCACGTGTACACGCGGGGATTCGATCGCGATCGCGGGGACTGGACGGGGTGGGTGGGTTTCGGGGCTCCGGAGCCTGTTGTCGGAGTGGCCTGGTCTGGGATGAACCGGTCCCGCGGTCATCGCGAGTTGTTCGCCGTCACCAAGAGCGGGCGTGTTCTGCACCGATGGAACCACCTGGACGCCGGCGAGGACTGGAGTGACTGGGCCGATATGGACGCTCCAGGCCGCGTCCGCAGCGCCACCGCCGGATCGCCTCGGCGAGCACAACAGGATTTGATCGTCGTCTTGGGAGACGGCACTGTCTTCTCCCGGCGATACGGCCGAACCGGCCACGAGTGGGATCCCGAGTGGACATCGATGTCCGCCCTGGAACCCATCGTCGCCATCACGAGCTCGTCACTGACCACAGGACATCTGGAACTGTTCGCGACCACCGTCCACGGCGCCCTGCTGCACCGCTGGTACTGGGCCAGCACGGGATGGTCGGAATGGGAGCTGTTCGAGCGAGCGCCTCAGACTCCATGAGTCGCGCTATGGCCAGGGGCCTGACCGGCCCAGCGTCCGGCCGTCGCCAAAGGGGCGGACGTGGGGGATGTGGGTGGTTCGGTGTGGCTTGCAGCGGTCTGCTCGGTTCGGTCGATACTGGAGGCTGAGAGTCCGGTGTCCAGGCGAGCGGGTTGGTGTGATCGAGGCGGTGGAGTGGGGGTGATAGTTAGACGCGACGGGACGTGGTCGCGTCTAACTACGCTGTCGGAGACATCTGAGGTCGAACCGCACGGGCAACACCCGTAGCGGTCTTGGTGCCGCCGACGACTAATCTGGAACGAAGCCGGTGGCGAAGTGTCGGCTGGGGAGGTCATATGAGCGGGCTTGGTCGTCGCGTCGTGTGGTTGGGAGGCATGGCTGCTGTTGGTGTGGCGCTCTGGGGAGCGTGGCAGCTTGGCGCATTGAACTGGCTGTGGGAGGAAAACCATCCAGCTCGGCCGGTGGTTGAAGCGTTGAGCTGGGTTGCCGGCATCGTCGGACTGGTTCTTGGGATGGTCGCCCTGGTTGTCTCGCTGCGCCAGCTGCGCAGCCACCCTCCAGCTGAGGAGGGGTCTGCTCTGCGCCCGTCATCCAACTCGACCGGAAAGTATGTGGTCGATGTTCAAGATAGCCGCGGTGTCCAGATCGGTGACGACAACGCGCAGACTAATCACTTCGACCGGTAGTTAGCCGTGTTCTCCCGAGGTCGACAGGGCTGCGGCTCGACGCCGCCCGAGCCGGTGCGGCGTGTCGACGTCAGCCAAAGCGACGGCGTGCAGGTTGGCGACCACAACACGCAGATCAACTACATAGTTCGCCGCGATGGCGACGACGGCGCCGCGCCGGCTCGGGACGATGAGGCAATCAGCGGCACCGTGGACCGGAACTACCGGCGGAACCGGATGGCGCGGCCACGGGTCATGGCTGCGCATCCCGGAGCGTCGCTTCTAGTCGATCGGTTGAATGCAGAGGATGGCCGTCCGGTTGTCGTGATGCACGGTCGCGCAGGTTCCGGCAAGAGCACAGTTGCGGCCGAGGCTGTGAAGCAATTGACTGACGCAGGCTGGGCCGCCGCGGTATTGCGTATGGACGCGATCGACAGTGTCTGTCGAAGCGCCGCAGCATTGGGGGAGGCGGCTGAGTTGCGGTCGTCCCCGGTCGACGTCCTTGGTTCGGTTGCTGACGGTGGGCAGGCGGTACTCGTCATCGACCAGCTTGATGCGGTGAGTACGTACAGCGGTCGCATGCCCGATAGCTTCGAGGCTGTCGCCGAGGTCGTCGAACAAGCTGGCATGCGTGGGCGAGTGAAGGTCGTTCTCGTCGTGCGCACTGCTGATCTTTCGGCTGATCCGCGGATGAGGTCCCTGCTCGCCGACGAGGACGAGGTCGAGCAGGTCGAAGTCGGTCACCTCGACGCCGCGGCTGTGCAGGCCGCTCTTACGACCTTCAACGTCGAGGCGAACTCGCTAGCGCCGGAGACGCTTGACTTGCTTCGCGTGCCCCTTCATCTGGCGGTGTTCTTCCGGCTGGAAGCCAGGTCGCGCGAGCTGCCGTATCGGACGCTCCCAGACCTGTATCAGCAGATGACGTGTGAGCTCCGCCCGCGGGTTGAAGGCGACCTGGGGCCCACCGGCTGGCACGGGGCGGTCGCACCTCTGGTGACCTATATGAGCGAACACGAGACCTTGCACGCACCGGCTGCGCTCCTCGACCGGCTTCCACCACGCGCACGGCCGGCGCTGGCCTCGGCGGGGATCATCCGCGATGACGGCGCCACGGTCCAATTTTTCCATGAGACCTATTTCGACTTTTTGTTCGCTCAGGAGTTCGTCGCTCAGGGGCAAGATCTGCACGACTTCGTGGTGCGCTCGGGCCAGCAGCTGTTTCGGCGCGCCCAGGTGCGGCAGGTCCTCGAACACCTCATCGGCGTGGATCGGCGGCGGTTCCGGGCGGACGCGGTTCGGCTCTTGACCAGTGACGCGATTCGTTCGAACTTGCTCGACGTCGTGATCGGGGTACTCGGCTCCCTGCCGGCCGTGGCGGAGGACTGGCTGGCGATCGAACCGTCTGCGTTCGGGGGCTCACGTCGTAGTGGGCGGATCCTCGCCCTGCTGATGGTGCCGGCGTGGTTCGATGCCGCCGACTCAGCCGGTCGTTGGGAGCCGTTGCTCGCGGAGACCTCGACAGCTGCACCGACGGCCGAAGTGCTGGTCAGGGCGGCCAAGGAGCGCGGGAGACGCATTACTGAACTGGTCAAGCCGTTCATCGGTAGCTCTGACGAGTGGACGCGTCGTCTGCGGTCCATGGTCGAGTGGTTCCTCTCTCCAGGCCTGGTGGACCTGACCGTTGAGCTACTCCGTCTCGGCTTGCTCGACGGAGCTCGAGGACCAATCGCGGTAAACAGCAACTTCTGGTCGATCGTCGCCGGTCTCAGCGACGAAGACCCCGCAGGAGCAGCACGGGTCGTAGGCGCCTACTTGGACCGTGCCAGAGACCGAGCGCGGGCCGACGGCGTCACCGACCCGTTTCCGGATTACATTGACCACTCAGGAGGTGCTGGCGGTGACACGACGATCATCGAGATCGCAACTGCAGCACCTCAGCAGTACTTGGAGCACGTTCTTCCCTTCGTACTTGCGGTGTCGAGTGATACAGCCACGAACGACTATGACGGGCTGAAGACCGGCGGCCCGTGGGCGTACCGGTTCTACGGGTCGCACGAAGTGGATGACGCTGTCCTGGACGGCGTCGAGATCGCTCTGCGCGCAACCGCACATGAGCTCTGGAGCGAGCCGAGCACGATCTTCGAGGAGCTGCGCAGCAGCGAGTACGAGGTTGCGCGATTTCTCGTGTGCCGTGCCTACACTGCCATCGCCGAGCAAGCAGCGGATGAGGCCATCGACTGGCTGCGATCGGACGACCGAAACCTTCGGCTGGGCTGGCAGGGGAGCAGCGTCTGGGCATCACGGCAACTCATCGAAGCGGCAGCACCGCACTGCGGCAACGCCCAGCTCGACGCTCTATGCACAAAACTTCTCGCCTTCTACCCCGCATGGGAGAAGCAGCCCGGTAGGGGCGAAGCCTGGGGGTACACGCAGTACGTGCTCATGTCCGCCTTGCCCGAGAGCCGGCTGTCAGCTGCAGTCCGGCGCAGGCTCGGCGAACTCGAGCGGAAATTCACTCGGGCCGCCGTCCAGCCGCCCGAGCCGCTCGAAGCTCACTTCGTCGGCTCTCCGGTACCCGAAGAGGCGGGTGAACACATGACCGACGGGGACTGGTCTCGAGCCATCACCAAGTACGCGACCGCAAAAGACCGCCCGCGTAGGCACGACGCGGTCGGAGGCTCACGGGAACTTGCCGGAGTGCTTGGTCGCCGCGCTGCGGTCGACCCGGAACGATTCACCGAACTCGCCCTGACATTCGATGATCAGACGCCCGCTTCCAACGTCATCGAAGTCGTTAACGCTGTGGCTGACAAGATCAGCATCGCGAAGCTGACTGAACTGTGTGAGCACGCACGGCGTATCTCGGGAGAAGCGGCTGGCCAAGCTGTATGCCGGGCCATCGCGAACTCTGCCGAAGAAGCCACGGACGCGCTGATCGCCTTACTTGAGCACTATGCCCGTGCGTCCGATCCTGTGGAGGAACGCGCAAGTGGACGGCGCGATGGCGAGTTTGACCTCGAGACGGCGGGGATGAACTCAACACGGGGAGTTGCCGCTGCAGCAATCGGTCAGATTCTCTTCGCTGGCGACACGTACGCACTCCGGCTGCTTCCGACTGTGGCTCTACTCGCGCACGATCCGATCCTGTCAGTACGCGCGGCAGCCGCTCGTCCAATTTTGGCCCTATTTAAAAGCCATCTGGAACAGGCTCTCGACGTCGCTGACGCTCTGTTCGCCAGCAGTGATATCGAGATTTACCATTCCAACGCAGCTAACAGGTTGTTGAAGTACTCCATCTATCGTGCAGGCGCCCGTTTCTCTCGGCATCTCAACCGCGCCCTCGACGCGGACCGCGAAATCGCGGTGAAAGCTGGCCACATCTGGGCCAACGCATCGTTGAACGACCTGCTGCCGGAGGCATGTCACTCCGACGTCGCCGACTTACCTGTTCGGGCTCGGCAGGGGGCTGCGCAAACCATGGCCACGGCGCCGCAGCGTGCCCACGAAGTGCTCGTGAGGTTGTTCGACGACGATGACCCGGATGTCCGCAAAGCCGCCGCTGCGGCGATCCGAGTCCTCCACGAGCCCGACTCCGCCTCGATCAGCGAACGCGTTGTGGCGGCATACGCGGCCAGCCGAGCCTTCCCAGAGAACTTTGGTGACCTCTTCCACGCGCTTGAGCGAAGCCTGAGACTGCTGCCCTCGACCACGATCATCGCCTGCGAACGCGCCGTCGAGCACGCCGGCGCCGAACTCGGCGATCTAAGCCGGGCCGCCGCTGCTATCAGCCGTGACATCGTCACCGTCGTCCTGCGGCTCTACCGGCAAGGCGACGCGGCAATGCGCGACAGATGTCTCGACGTCGTGGACAAGTTGGCCGACGTCGGGGCGTACGGGCTGCCGGACGCGCTCCAGCACGAACGTTGACGAGCGGGGTGAGACGGCCTACTGCAGGAGATCACCAGTTCGGGGGATGCTGGTGGGCTGTCTGGGCTCGGATCTGCCCGGCCAAAATCAGGCCGGGCCTTGCTGTGCAGCGGGTAACTGTTATGAGCGGCGTTGCGTGAGAGGCCTCTCCCGCGTTGAGGCGCCGCTGAGAGTGCCTCACCGAGACGAACGCTCTGCGGCATGAGCGGACGTCGGGAATGTGAGTGTTTCGGGATGGCTTGTAGCGGTCCGCTCGGTTCAGCCGATACTGGTAGTTGACGGTCCGGTCCAGGTGAGGGGTTTATGTGATCGAGTCGGTGGAGCTGGTGGTGGCGGCGCTGGCAGCCGGTGCTGCGACAGGTGCGAAAGACACAGCATCGACAGCCGTCAAGGACGCTTACGCGGGGGTGAAGTCACTGGCCGTGTGGGCGTTGCGCCGCGCGGAGCCGGTGCCGGCGGAGGCCGTGGAGCTAGTGGAAGCCGACGCGGTCACACCGGCCGAGGACGAGAGCGGCACCGCGGGGCGCCGTCAGCTCACCGCTGCCCTGTCCGCGGCGGACGCCGGCGCCGATGAGGAGCTGGTGGCGGCGGCGCTGAAGGTTCTGGAGCTGACCGACCCTAACGGGACCCGCGCGGGCAAGTATCGTGTCCTGCTGCATGGCAATAAGGGCGTGCAGGTGGGTGACCACAACACCCAGACCAACACTTTCCGCTGATCCGGTTCTCGGTGACCACCAACCCGCCGTCTCCGCACCCTGAATCTCCCGACCTCGTTGGCTCGGCGCCGCACGTGTATGTGGTGAGCAGCAGCCTGGGTGTGCAGATCGGCAGCAACAACACCCAATACACCACTGTCACGCAGGCTCCACTGCCCGCGATCGAGTCGGTGCCGGCGGTGCCGGGCCTGTCCCGGATCCCTCTCGACACGGCGCTGTTCGTGGGCCGCTCCGGTGAGCTGGACCAGCTCGAGGCGGTGCTGGACCGGTCCGGACGGGCGGCGGTGGTCGCGGTGCACGGTTTGGGCGGGGTGGGTAAGAGCACCTTGGCGGCCCGGTTCGCACACCTGCACGCAGGACGGTTCGAGTTTCGGTGGTGGATTACGGCTGACTCCGCGGCTGCCCTCGACACCGGCTTGGCCGATCTCGCCGAAACGCTTCTGCCCGCTACCGCGGACTTGCCTGGGGAGCAGCGCGCTGCGCTGGGTGTGCGGTGGCTGGCGACCCACGAGGACTGGTTGCTGGTTTTGGACAACGTGACCAGCCCGCAAGATGTGGCGGGCCTGTTGAGCAGGGTGCGGACGGGCACGGTGGTGATCACCAGTCGGCAGCGCTCGGGGTGGCGGGCTGCGGAGACGGTGGCGCTGGACGTGCTCGCCGAGAACGAGGCGCTGCATTTGCTAACCCGGATCGTGCGGTTGGAGTGGCCGGACGCGGATCTGGTCGGCGCGGAGCGGTTGTGTAGCGAGCTGGGGTGGTTGCCGTTAGCGGTGGAGCAGGCGGGAGCCTATTTGGCCCAAACCCGTATCAGCCCTGCCGCTTATCTGGACTTGCTGGCGCGGTTTCCGGCGCGGATGTTCACCGCGACGGCAGAGGGCGGTGACGCGCAGCGCACGATGGCAAGGGTCTGGCACGTCACTATCGACCGGCTGGCCGACACCCCGGCCGCGGGTCGGGTTTTGCGGCAACTGGCCTGGTTCGCCCCGGACGGCGTCCCCCGGGCCCTGCTGGCCGGTGAGATTGCGGAACCCGAGTTATCCGAGGCGCTGGGACGATTGGCTGCATATAGCATGGTCACCCTGACCAAAAACAGCGTCGCCGTGCATCGTCTGGTTCAAGCGGTCACCCGCACACCCGACCCGACCGACCCGCACCGTCAACCTGCTGAAATCGCCACCGCCCGCGACAGCACCGCCACCTGTCTGGTGACCGCCCTCTCCGATCTTGACCCACGTATTCCTGCGGACTGGCCTGCTTATCGGGTGGTGCTGCCTCACGCGCGGGCCTTATCGGAGCACAGCACGCCTGACACCGACACTGCACAGGCCAGCATCCTGCTCAACCAGCTGGGCGTCTACCTTGCACACCAGGGTGACCTCGGCACCGCCATTGGCTACCTCACCCGCGCCGGCGACAGTTTGCAACGGCTCAACGGCTCCGATCACCCTCACACGCTGGCCTCGCGGAACAACTTGGCCTACGCGTACGAGTCGGTGGGTGACCTGCGCCGAGCGATCTCGCTGTATGAGGCTGCCCTCACCGACTTCGCGCGGGTGCTGGGACCTGACCACCCCGAGACGCTGCTCTTGCGGAACAATCTAGCCCACGCCTACGCAGTAGTGGGTGATCTGGGGCGGGCGATCCCTCTGTATGAGGCTGCCCTCACTGACTTCGTGCGGGTGCTGGGGTCTGACCACCCGTACACGCTGGCCTTGCGGAACAACCTGGCTTACGCCTACCAGGTGATAGGTGATCTGCGCCAGGCGATCCCGTTGTTCGAGGCCAACCTCGCTGACCGTGAGCGTGTGCTGGGACCTGACCATCCGGACACGCTGGCCTCGCGGGGCATCCTGGCCTACGCCTACGCAGTAGTGGGTGATCTGGGGCGTGCGATCCCTCTGTATGAGGCCACCCTCGACGACTTCGAGCGTTTGCTGGGGCCTGACCACCCCGACTCGCTGACTTCGCGCAATAACCTGGCGCACGCATACGAGGCAGCGGGTGATCTGGGGCGAGCGATCCCCCTGTATGAGGCCACCCTCGACGACAGCGAGCGGGTGCTGGGATCCGCTCACCCCGACACGCTTACGACGCGCAACAACCTGGCCTACGTCTACCAGGAAGCGGGTTACCTGCGGCGGGCAATCGCGCTGTATGAGGTCGCCCTCACCGACTTCGAGCGGGTACTGGGACCTGACAACCCCGGCACGCTCAACTCGCGGAACAATCTGGCTAACGCCTACTATGTGGCCGGTGATCTGGGGCGGGCTGTGCCGCTGTTCGAGGCAGTCCTCGCCGATCGGGACCGGGTGCTGGGATCTCACCATCCCGACACGCTCAGCTCGCAGAGCAATCTCGCGAGCGCCTACCAGGCGGCGGGCGACCTGGGGCGGGCTGTGCCGCTGTTCGAGGCAGTCCTCGCCGATCGGGACCGGGTGCTGGGACCTGACCACCCCGGCACGCTGGCCTCGCGGAACAATCTGGCCTACGCCTACCGCGCGGTCGGTGATGCGGGGCGGGCGATACTGCTGTTCGAGGCCACCCTCGCCGACAGCGAGCGGGTGTTGGGACCCGACCACCCCATGACAAAAACCATCCGTTCGAACCTAAATGCGGCGCGTTCGACCTGAAGGCCCACCGTGCGATCGTTACGGACAGGCCAACGGTGGCGCTGACGTCCGCTCGTCGGCATGAGCGTGTGTCCCTACGGACGACCGTTCAGCGGCAGAAGCGATGTGCGACTCAAGCGCATGTCGACCGGCGAGGACCGGTACTCGGCGAGGTCTTCCGAGAAACCGGCGCGCGGAAGTCGAGCGGATCGCCCGGGCCGTTGATCCGGCTGGTTTTGAACGTGTGATGCGACTTCACTTACCCGCGATCTGTGACAGCACTGCCGGTGAAGGGCGGGTTGCTGTCAGCGAATTTTGACGTCACTTGGGCCTTGCGGTGGCAGCATCGATGTGCCTCGAAGTGAGGAGCGTCGATGCCGGGCATGTCGAAGGCCGAGCTGTACGCCGCGATCCGGCGTGACGCCCGCGAGGGCATGTCCGGCCGGGCGATCGAGCGCAAGCACGGAGTCGGCTGGCGCACCGTGCGGCGGGCGCTGGAATCGGCGTGGCCGCAACCGCGGAAGAAGTACCCGCCGCGGCCGTCGAAGCTGGACTCCTTCAAGCCGGTGATCGATGAAATCCTGCGCGAAGACCTTGATGCACCGCGGAAACAACGGCACACCGCAAGACGGATCTTCGACCGGCTGATCGACGAGCACGCCATGGCTGACGTGTCGTATCAGGTGGTCCGCAGCTACATCGCGACCCGGCGCCCGCAGATCCGCATCGAAGCCGGCCGAGGACCAGTGAACGTGTTCGTCCCGCAGACCCACCGCCCCGGGGCGGAAGCCGAGGTCGACTTCGGCGAAGTCGCGGTCCGGCTGCGCGGGGAGCAGGTGACGTGCTTCCTGTTCGCGTTCCGGATGTCGTTCTCCGGCCGGTCGGTGCACCAGATCTACGCCACCGGCGGCCAGGAAGCGTTCTTCGAAGGCCACCTGCACGCTTTGACCACGCTGGGCGGGGTCCCGACTGGCGTCGTCCGCTACGACAACCTCAAGGCCGCCGTCGCCCGGGTCCTGGGCTTCTCCCGGCAACGGGTCGAGACCGAACGCTGGACCGTCTTCCGTTCCCACTTCGACCTGCAGCCCTTCTACTGCCGGCCCGGGATCGAGGGCGCCCACGAGAAGGGCGGGGTCGAGGGCCAGATCGGCTGGTTCCGCCGCAACCACCTGGTCCCCGTCCCCGAGGTCGACTCGCTGGCCGAGCTCAACGCCATGGTCGACAAGTGGGACGCCGACGACCTGTCGCGACGGATCGGCTCCCGCAGCCACACCATCGGCGAGCACTTCACGATCGAGGCACCGCTGCTCAAGCCGCTGCCGGCCGAGCCGTTCGAGACCGGCCGGTGGTTCACCCCGCGCGTCGACCGCTACGCCCAGATCCCGGTTCGCACCAACCGCTACTCCGTCCCGGCCCGACTGATCGGCCGCCGCGTCCGGGTCCTGCTCAACGCCAACGACTTGATCGTCTATGACGGGCGCGTCGAGGTCGCCCGGCACGAGCGGCTGCTGGCCAAAGGCGGCGCCCGCCTCGAGCTGGACCATTACCTCGAGGCGATGGTCCGCAAACCCGGCGCCCTGCCCGGCGCGACCGCGCTCGAGCAGGCCCGCTCGGCCGGCAAGTTCACCCCGGTCCACGACGCCTGGTGGGCTGCAGCCCGCAAGGCCCACGGCGATGCCGCCGGCACCCGCGCCCTGATCGAGGTCCTGCTGCTGCACCGCCACCTGACCCACGACCACGTCGTCGCCGGGCTGGCTGCTGCACTGCGCGCGGGCGCCCTGACCGCGGACGCGGTCGCACTCGAAGCGCGCAAGGCCGCCGAGCTCGAAGATCCCGTCGCCGGCGGAGCCTCTGCCGAACCCGGCACGTCTGAGCAGGTCACCTCACTGACCCGGCGCAGGCTGACCCACCTGCCACCCGACCCGCGGCCGCTGCCTTCGGTCGCGGTCTATGACCAGCTGCTTCGCCGCCGCACCACTACCGGCACCGACGAGGAAGGGACGACCGGACCATGAGCACCACACGCCACCGCGGCCTGACCGAGCAGGCCGCCGACGCCGCCGTCGACCAGGCCTGCCGGATGCTGCGCCTGCCCACCATCCGCAGCCAGTTCCCCGACATTGCCGACGCGGCGACTCGCGAGCAGATGTCCTACCGCGGGTTCCTCGCCGAGCTGCTGATGGCCGAATGCGACGACCGGGCCCGCCGACGTTCCGAGCGCCGCATCAAGGCCGCCGCGTTCCCGCGGGAGAAGTCGTTGCGCGCCTTCGACTTCGACGCCAACACCAACGTCGACCCGGCCATCATCCACACCCTCGCCACCTGCGAATGGGTCAAGAAGGGTCTGCCGCTCTGCCTGATCGGTGACTCCGGCACCGGTAAGTCGCACCTGCTGATCGCTTTGGGCACCGAGGCCGCGATGGCCGGGTTCCGGGTCCGCTACACCCTGGCCACCAAGCTGGTCAACGAGCTGGTCGAGGCCGCCGACGAGCTGGTGCTGTCCAAGACGATCAACCGCTACGGCCGCGTCGACCTGCTCTGCATTGACGAGCTGGGCTACATGGAACTTGATCGCCGCGGCGCCGAGTTGCTCTTCCAGGTGCTGACCGAACGCGAGGAGAAGGCCTCGGTCGCGATCGCGTCCAACGAAAGCTTCGGTGGCTGGACCAAGACGTTCACCGACCCGCGCCTCTGCGCTGCCATCGTCGACCGCCTCACCTTCGGCGGCAACATCATCGAAACCGGTACCGACTCCTATCGCCTGGCCCAGACCCGCAAGCGCGTCGCCAAGTGACGTCAGAATTCACCGACATTGATCATGCTTTGAGCCCCTAAGTGACGTCAAGATTCATGAGCATCTGACGTCAGCAAACACAGTCACGGCCAACGCCTCAACGATCTCGCCGCGGATCCAGTCAGCGGGGTCGTCGATTCGTCGACCGCCGGCAGGAGTGGTGACGGTTAGCCAGTCGCGGTCGATCACGACCAGCAAAACTCGGCAGCACCGGACTCGTGTCATCAGTTCTTGAACGAAGTCGGCACCTGGCGGGATCGAGTAGCAGTCCAGGAACACCTGCTCCCGGCCGAACGTCGCGGCGAGATCGCGGTCGAGTAGCTCGCCCATGGCGCGGCTGTCGTCGCCACGGTAGTTGATGAACACCCCGCCCACGGCGGCTCCCATCCGTACCTGTCCTGTGTTGGCCAGCTGCCGGTCGTCAGGATGCCCTACCACACATGCATACGCCGCTTAGCAACCTCAGCGGGTAGGAACTGTCCACTATCTGACCAACAGCTGACGGCTATCTTCACGCGGCTTCGAGGCCTCGAGTACAGCCCGGCCCCCAGCGAGGACCTCGATGAAAAAGGTCAGATAGTTTGACGCGATCGTCGGAAGATCGCGTCAAACTATCTGGCCTGTCGAAGCTCGCCGTGCTGCTGCAGGCCAGCCTTACTGTCGGTCGACAACGACGTGCCGGATACCCGCCCAGCAGCCCGAGGCACCGGACCTGACCGGTGCCACCGCCTACGCCGGCGTGCCCGACAAGGGCGACCGCTGGTACATCCTCCAGGGCAGCGACACCGTCCTGTACTGGCGCAGCGACAGCAGCGTCGCCCCCGAACTCGATAAGGACTGCCGCCGCGTGCAGATCGTCACGGCCGCGACCCTGCGCCGCGCCTCCGAGACCTGGCGAGCAGTTCCGATCAAGCGTTAACCAGCCAGCTGCGCCCCCGACCGCCCTGCCTTGCGACTGGGTGATGCAGACTGCATCGGGGTCACCCGGGACTCAACGCGTCGTCGGAGAGGGTGAGAGGTAAACCTTTGTTGAAGGTTGTGCCGACGAACACGGATCTACCGGCGAAGTCCACGCCACTGAACACAGCGTCGCCGGTGAAGGACGCGTCCTCAAAACAGGCGTTGCCGGTGAAGGTCGCGTCGTCGAACCTAGCGTTGCCGGTGAAGGTCACGTCGTCAAACCGGGCGTTGCCGTTGAAGGTCGCGGCGCTGAAGCGTGCGTCGCCGGAGAAAGTCGCGCCGTCGCCGTGCATGCCGAACCAGGCAGTGACGGTGAAGGTCGCCGAGTGGAACCAGGCGTCGCCGGAGAAGGTCGCGCGAGCAAACACGGCGTCGCTGGTGAAGATTGCGCGGTCAAACCGGGCGTCGCCAGCGAATGCGGTGTCGACGAACCAGGCGTTGTCGCCAAAAGCCGTGCCGGCGAACCAGGCGTCTCCGGTGAAGGTCGAGCCGGTGAACACGACCCCGCCGATGAAGGTTGCGTCGCGGAAGGAAGCTGTCCGTACTCGGCAGTCCTTGAGTTTGAATCTGATCAGAATGGCGTTGGTGAGGTCGAGGTCGGTGTCGGGCCAGAATGTCTGACGGTTGCCAGGCTCAAGATGGTCAGCGAGAATGCGCTGGGCCGCGAGGCGGACTTCCTGCTCCTGCACCCGGCTGTGGTGCTCCGTGCGCTGGGCCTCGTCGGCCTCAGCTGTCGGCTGGGCATTCGGCGGGTTGAAAGGCATCCGCAGGTAGGCGCAGATAACGTTGACGATGCTCTGGCGCTGACCGGGGTTGTTGTGGGCCAGCCGCTCCAACGCGTACAGCCCGGCCATCCGGACCGGGGCCTTTTCGGAGCCGAGCTGGTCGGCGGCCTTGGTGTAGAGCTCGGTGACGTTCTTCTCCGTCGCGTCGCTCTCGTTGTGTTGCTGGCGCCGCACCGCCAGCAACAGGGCGGGAGCGGGCCTACGCGGGGAGCCGGGCCGGGCGGCCGTCGT
>NZ_JBSFNC010000089.1:0-39297 GCF_053586895.1 Amycolatopsis sp. NPDC003731
TGTCACTACGGCCGGTGGTACCGCGTCAAGGCGGGAAAGCGTGCCTTGACCCGGCACCACCGGCCGTGTTTTGGCTTCGGATCGGGGTGGCGGGGCAGGTCTGGGCGGGGTGCCGGTTCGGGCTTCCGCGTGCCGTTCGGGCCGGCGAGGTATCCGAAGCGCGCTCCGACTCTGCAGGTGGGCCGGAACCTGCCGCAGGAACACCGGCTCTGAGCCGGCCGGACCACCGTGACCCTGCCGCCGTAAATCGCTCGCCCGGCGGCGCCGGCGGCTTGTACTCTCCGCGGCCATGGGAACCTTGTGGATGCCCGCCTGCGGGCGTGAGGCTCAGCGGCCCCGCCGCGCCTGACGGCGCGTCTCGCTGAAGATCCGATCGCGCCGTACTTCCGGATGCCCCGGCACCCGGAGGCGGTCGAGCGACCCCCCGGGTGCTCCATTCCGCAAGTCTGGAGTGCCTCCCTTGTCCCGCTCCGTCCACGGCGGCCGCCACGAACTCGGCCAGAACTTCCTGCACCACCTCCCGACCATCCACACGATCGTCCGGCTCGTCCGCGAAACCGAAGGCCCGATCCTCGAGATCGGCGCCGGCGACGGCGCGATCACCCGGCGGCTCGCGACGCTCGGGCGTGACGTCCGGGCCGTCGACCTCGACGAGCACCGCGTGCGCCGGCTCCGCCGACACCTTCCTTCGGTGTCCGTGGTCCACGGCGATGCCCTGCGGATCCCGCTGGACCGGCCGGTCGTCGTCGGCAACCTGCCGTTCCACCTCACCACGCCGATCCTGCGGCGCCTTCTCACCGCCGGTGACTGGGCCGAGGCCGTCCTCCTCACGCAGTGGGAGGTGGCGCGCAAACGCGCCGGCGTCGGCGGCCGGACCATGCTGACCGCCCAGGCCGCGCCCTGGTTCGGCTTCACCCTGCACGCACGCGTCCCGGCCGGCGGGTTCCGGCCGAAACCGAGTGTCGACGGCGGGCTCCTCACCGTTTCCCGGCGGCGTGCACCGCTCGTCGACCCGGCCGAACGGGCCGGCTACGAACACTTCGTGCGCAACGTCTTCACCGGCCGCGGCCGCGGGATCGAGCGCATCCTCGCGGACGTGGCTCCGGGACCGTGGCGCGCCACCCTGAAGGCCGCGGGCGTCCCGCCATCGGCCCTGCCGCGTGATCTCACCCCGGCGCAGTGGGCCGCGTTGTGGAACGGCTAGCGCGGCCGGCCCGGCACGCCCGGCCGCAGCTGCCACGGGTGCGGCCCGTCCAACGGCCGGTACTCCACACCGAGCGCGTCCAGCCGCGGCAGGTGGTGGTCCCGCAACCGCGGCAGGAACTCCGCGTAGTCCCGCGGCCCGGAACTCCAAGCCACCTCGGCAAACGCCGACAGCCGCGGAAAGGCCATGTAGTCCACCCGCCGCACGCTGTCCAGGTGCTCGCTCCACACCTGCGCCTGCACCCCGCGCAGCCGCGGGCCCTCCAACGCGGGCGAGTACCCGTACACGTCCTCCAGCGTGTGGACCCAGCCGACCGGGATCGGCTCGGAGGAGTCCGCCGACTGCCGGTGGTCCAGGTACACGTGCTGCTCCGGGCACATCACCACGTCGTGCCCGAGCGCGGCCGCGCGCCGGCCCGCTTCCTCGTTGCGCCACGAGCCGATCACCATCGGGGGGAGGCCGTCGATGTCGAGGACCTCGTCCCAGCCCATCGGTGTGCGGCCGCGGGACACCAGGTACGCGGCCAGCTGCCGGACGAACGCGCGGTGCTCGTCGGTCGCTCCCGGCGTCTCGTCGCCGCCCAGGGCGATCACCGGGGACGGGAAGATGTCCAGCAGGTGGTCGAACACCTGCCGGAAGAAGTCCGAAGTGGACGGCGTCGGCGAAAGCAGCGAAGTGCTGATGCCCCAGGAATCCCAGACTTCGTAGGACGACGAAGTCCCCAGGGAAGGGTAAGCCGCCAGAGCCGCCCGAGCATGCCCGGGGATGTCGATCTCCGGGACCACCGTAATGGCCCGGGAAGCCGCGTACGCCACGATTTCCCGCAGGTCGTCGCCCGTGTAGAACCCGCCGTGCGGGCGGCCGTCCTGCTCACCGCCGCTGCCCACCATCGACGACGGCCGCCAGCCGCCCACCGACGTCAGCCGGGGGAACGCCGGGACCTCGAAGCGCCAGCCCTGGTCGTCGGTGAGGTGCAGGTTCAGCACGTTCAGCTTGTGCGCGGCCAGCAGGTCGACGAACCGGAGCACCTCGGCCTTCGTCCGGAAGTGCCGGGCGACGTCGAGCAGGCACCCGCGCCACCCGAAGCGGGGATGGTCCTCGACGACCCCGCACGGCAACGACGAAGGCGCGAACCCGGCCACCCGGAACGCCGAAGGCCCCGCCAGCTGCCGCAACGTCTCGCGCCCGTAGACCTCTCCGGCGGGATCAGCCACCTCGAGAACCACGCCGGAAGGGGAGAGGGAAAGCCGGTACCCCTCGGGCGGCAGGGAAGCGGATCGGACGTCCACAGTGGACGGCCACGGGCACGAGCCGGGCCGGGGCGTGACCGAAACCGGCCGGGGGAGCAGGGTGTCGAAAGCCATGTCAGCCCTTCACGGCGCCGGCCATGCCGGACACCAGCCGTCGTTGGACGAGGACGAAGAACACCAGCACCGGGATCGTCATCAGCGTCGAGGACGCCATCACCGCGCCCCAGTCCGTGTCCTCCGGCTTGAAGAACACGAGAATCGCCTGCGGCAGCGTCTGGTTCTCGGTCTTGGACACGATGAACGTCTTGGCGAACAGGAAGTCGTTCCACGCGTGGATGAACGCCAGCACGCTGACCGCGACCAGCCCGGGCGCCACCAGCGGGAACAGGATCTGCCAGGTGAACCGCATCCGCGACGCGCCGTCGAGCTTCGCGGCCTCTTCGAGCTCCACCGGCACCGCGGCGACGAACCCGCGCAGCATCCAGATCGCGAACGGCAGGCTGAACGCCAGGTGCACCAGCACCAGCGACCCCAGCTCGTTGAGACCCAGCGCCGGTACGGCCCCGCCGAGGGACCGCATCAGGAAGAACAGCGGGATGGTCAGCGCCTCCACCGGCACCATCTGCGCGACCAGCGTCATCACCAGGAGCACGGTCCGCCCCTTGAAGGAAAACCGCGTCAGCGCCACGGCCGAGAGGAACGACAGCAGCAGCGACAGAACCACGACGACCAAGGCCACGAGCAGGCTGTTGACGAAGTACCGTCCGAACCCCGAAACGGTCAGCACGCGCGAGAAGCTGTCGAACGAGGGGCTGAACGTCCACGGCTTCGGTGACGCCGACTGGATTTCGCCCGCGGGCTTCAGGGCCGACAGCAGCATCCAGTACAGCGGGAACGCCACGATCCCGGCGATCACGACCGTGACGACTTCGGCGATCAGACGCCCGGGACGCTTCACAGCCATGCCGCGCTCCGGCGCTGCGACCGGACGTACAGCCCGGTCACCGACAGCAGCAACAGCGTCATCACGACTCCGATCGCCGAGCCGAGGCCGTACTCCTGCCCGGCGAAGGCCTGTTGGTAGGCATACACGTTGAGCACGAGGTTCCGCCCGGCCACGCCGCCGCCGTTGGTCATCACGTAGATCTGGGTGAACACCTTGAAGTCCCAGATGATCGACTGGACGGTCGCGATCATCAGCAGCGGCCGCACCATCGGAAGCACGATCGTCCACGTCGTGCGCCAGGCCGACGCGCCGTCGAGCGACGCCGCTTCGAGCACCTCGTCCGGCACGCCCTTGATCCCGGCGTACATCGTGACCAGCACGAACGGGAACGAGCACCAGATCACCTCGGCCGCGACCAAGCCGAACGCGCCGAGCGTGCCGAACGTCCACGAGTGGTGCTCGAACGGCAGCCCCAAGCCGGACAGCACCTCGTTGACCAGCCCGAAGTCGGTGTCGAAGAGGAACAGCCAGACGTAGGAGCCCGCGATCGCCGGCGTCGACCACGCGCCCAGCGCGGCCAGGAACAGCAGCATCCGGGGCAGCGAACGCACCCGCGAGGCCAGCACGGCGAGCCCGGTGCCGACGACGAGCGAGCCGACGACGCAGGCCGCGGCGAACCCGACCGTCTTGCCGAGCACGGTCCAGAACTGCGCCTGGGACAGCAGGTCCGCGTAGTTCGCGAAGCCGAGGAACACCAGCGGCGCGTTGCCCGCGGCCTGCGGCTGGCCGTAGTCGTAGAACGAGATCAGGACCAGCTGGTAGATCGGGTAGGCCAGCAGCGCGGCGAGCAGGATGCCCGCCGGGGCGAGGTAGAGCGCGGCGGCCCGGCCGTCCCCCTTCCGCCGCGGCCGCCGCGCGGGGGCCGTGACGGAAGGGGCGTCCTGGAGCGTCACCACTAGCCGAAGGCCTTGTTCATCGCCGCGGCCGCGTCGGCCAGGGCCGCCGCCGGGTCCTTCCCGCCGGTGGCGATCTGCTGCACGGCCGTCGGCAGCACGTTCTGGCTGTCGATCTTCGACCACGCCGGCGTCGCCGGGACGAACTTCGTGCCCGCCTTCAGCGTGTCGACGAACGGCTTGAGGAAGGGATCGTTCGCCGCGAGCTTCTGCTGCACGGTGCTCAGCGTCGGCAGGTTGCCCATCGCCGTGTACATCTTCTCCTGGTACTTCGCGCCGCCGAGCAGCTCGACGAACTCCAGCGCCAGGCTGCGGTGCTTGCTCGCCTTGAACACGCCCAGCAGGTTGCCGCCGGCGAACGCGGGTGCGGTACTGCCCGCGGTCGTGCCGGGGATCGGGACGACGGCGTACTTGCCCTTCACCGCGCCCTGCTCGACGGCCTTGCGGTTGAAGTCACCGCCGATCGTCATCCCGGCCTTGCCGCCGGCGAACGCCGTGACGCTCTGCGTGCCGGTCAGGTTCGCGCACTGCGCGGGCGGGCAGATGTCGTCCTTGAGCAAGCTCGCGTACTGCGTGACGCCGGCCTTGGCCTGCTCACCGGTGACCGCCGAGGTCCACTTGCCGCCCTGTTCCTGCGCCAGTTCGCCGCCGTTGGCCCAGAGGAAGGGCAGCATCGCGTATGTGTACTTGCCGCCGACGGCGATGCCGTAGAGGTCCGGCTTGGCCGCGCGGATCCGGCGGGCGGTGTCGGTCAGCTCGGCCAGCGTGGCCGGCGGCTTCAGGCCCAGCTCGGTGAAGACGTCGGTGCGGTAGTAGAGCGCCCGGATCCCGGTGTACCAGGGCACGCCGTAGGTCTGGCCGCCGGACTTCGCGGTGTCCAGCACGGTCGGGATGAGGTCCTTGGCCTCGGGCCACGCCGCGAGGTCGCCGGTCAGGTCCGCCAGCGCCCCGGTGGCGGCGTAGCTGGAGACGTCGGTGTTGCCGAACTCGGCGACGTCCGGGGCGTTGGCCGGGTCGTTGAAGGCGCCGGAGAACTTGTCGGCGCGGCCCTCGACCGGCACCCACTGGACGTCGACCTCGACGCCGGAGTGAGCGGCCTTGAACTCGGTGATGGCGTCCTTGACCGCGGCCTCCTTCGGCGCGCGGTTGGCCTCGTCGAACAGCCAGACGCGGACGGTGCCGGTCTTGTCGTCCCCGCCGCCGCCCGCGGGGGCGGACTGGGTGGGCGCACAGCCGGCCAGGAGGGCCAGCCCGGCGACGAGGGGCAGGGTGCGGCGCAGTCTCATGGTGAACCTCACGAGGCGAAGTAGACGGAGTTGACGCTGCCGACGGCGAGCTGTCCGGCGACCGCGCCGGGCAGGCCGGTGGCCGGGTCGCGCGGCAGCCAGGTGACCGTGCCGGAGCGCTGGTTCGAGACGTAGAACCAGCTTTCGGACGGGTCGAGGGCCACGTGCCGCGGCCAGTTGCCGCCGGTGGGCACCGTGGACACCAGCTTCAGCGTGGCGCCGGAAACGGCGAAGGTGGCCAGCGTGTTGGGGCCGCGGACGGTGGCGTAGGCGAACTTCCCGTCCCGCGACAGGATGAGTTCGCCCGGGTACAGCTCGCCGGTGCTCCCGGCGGGTACGGCCGGGACCACCGAGAGCGCCTTCAGTGTGCCGGTGGCCGCGTCCCAGCTCGCCACCGTCACCTCCGCCCGCAATTCCTGGAGGATGTAGGCGAACTTCCCGGTGTGGTCGAACGCGAGGTGCCGCGGCCCCGCGCCGGCGGGCAGCTTCAGCTGCTGGTGCAGCGAAAGCTTCCCGGCGGTGAGGCCGTAGACGTAGACCGAGTCGGCGCCGAGGTCCACGGAAAGCACCCAGCGGCCGGTCGGGTCGTTCACGACCTGGTGGGCGTGCGCCTGGCCGGCGTCGGCGTGGTGGGTCACCAGGTCGGTGGCCGCGCCGAGCTTGCCGCCGGCCAGGATCGGCAGCACGACCACGCTGCCGGAGCTGTAGTTCGCCGCCAGCACGTACTTGCCGCTCGAATGCACGCTCAGGTGCGTCGGCGCGCCGCCCTTCGACGAAACCTTGTTGAGCAGCCTCGGGTTCGCGGGGTCGGCGATGTTCAGCGCCGAGACGGACCCGTTCGGGTCACCTTCGTTGGTGACGTACAGCGTCTTGCCGTCGGCGCTGCGGTCGAACCAGGAGGCGTCGGTGATGCCGGGCACCGTGCGGACGGGGTTCAGCGTGGCGCCGGACCGGGTCGTGACGTCGAGCCCGTGCCCGTTCGCCCCGCTGGTGTAACTGCCGATGTACACGGTTCCTCCGGCGAAGCAGCCTTTCGACGTGGTGGCCGCCGAAGCGAGCTGGCTGCCCAGGACGGTGGCGGCCCCCGCGCCGGCCGCGGCGCCGAGGAACGTGCGGCGGGAAAGTCCGGTCATCGTCTTTGTCTCCCAACGGGTTTCGGCGGTGACGGGATCCAGTATGGTCTAGACCACGGCCATGAGCAATGCCGAAACCCCGAAACCCGAAAGGGAAAGCACGGTTTCCAGCGCGGTCCAGGACTTGATCGTCTGCGGCACGGTCAGGTTGAAGTACCGCGAAACGATCCAGAAGCCGCCGTCGTTGACGTGCGAGGCGATGATCGAGCCGGCCGAAATCGCCATCACGAGCAGCGCCAGCTGGATCTGCGTGTAGCCGAGCTGGGCCACGGTCGGCGCGATGATCCCGCTCGTGGTCACGATGGCGACGGTCGCCGAACCCTGCGCGATCCGCATGCCGCAGCTGATCACGTACGCCGCGAGCAGCACCGGCAGGCCGGCGTCGTGCAGGGAGTCGGCCACGGCCTTGCCGATCCCGGTCGCCGAGAGCACCGCGCCGAAGAACGCGCCCGCGCCGACGACCAGCAGGATCATCGCCACCGGCCGCAGCGACTTCGCGGCCAGCTCGTTGAGGTCCTTGCCGGTGAACCCGCGCCGCAGGCCGAGCAGCCAGGACGCGAGCAGGACGGCGACGGTCAAGGCGACGGCCGGGGTGCCGATGAACGCGGCGACGCCGGCGAGCGCGGACCCCTTCGGCAGCCAGATGCTGCCGAACGTGCCGGCCAGGATCAGCACCAGCGGCACCGCGATGATGGCCGCGACCAGGCCCAGCGACGGCGGGTTCTCCTCGCGCTCGCCTTCCTCCTCGGCGAAGACCATGTCCTCGGGCACGTCGACGGTGATGCGCTTGCCGATCCACGTCGAATACAGCACGCCGCCGATGAGGAACGCCGGGATCCCGCAGGCCAGGCCCATCAGGATGATCCAGCCGAGCTCGACGTGCAGCAGCCCGGCCGCGGCCACCGGGCCGGGGTGCGGCGGCAGGAAGGCGTGCGTGATCGACAGGCCGGCCAGCAGCGGCATCGCGTAGAGCACCAGCGACTTGCCGCCCTGCCGCGCGGCGACGTAGACCAGCGGGGCCAGCACGAAGATGCCGATGTCGAAGAACACCGGGATGCCGAAGACGAACCCGGCGACCCCCATGGCCAGCGGCGCCCGCTTCTCGCCGAACGATCGCAGCAGCGCGCCGGTGAGCACCTTCGCGCCACCCGAGCGTTCCAGGATCGACCCGAGGATCGTGCCGAGACCGATGATCGCCGTGATGTGCCCGAGGATGCTGCCGAACCCCTTTTCCAGCAGCGAGTCCGATGCCTTCTGGGCCGAGCCGACGATCGTCCCGACCGGCAGGCCGGCGGCCAGCGCGGTCAGCAGGCCGACGACGATCAGCGCGATGAACGGTTCCAGCTTGAGCTTGATGATCAGCACCAGCAGGACGGCGATCGAGACGGCGGCGAGCGTCAGCAGCCCGCCCGTGGTGTGTTGCAGCCAGTGGATCATCGGGCTCTCCGGGGGGTGCGCAGGGAGTGGCCGGCGAGGGCGCCGGTGGGGGTTCCGTCGTCGAGGGCGGCGACGCCGTTGACGAAGACGTGGGTGAGGCCGGCGGCGGCTTGCCGCGGGTCCTCGAAGGTGGCGGTGTCGGCGATCGTTTCCGGGTCGAACAGCACCAGGTCGGCGGCGTACCCGGCGCGGACCAGCCCGCGATCGGTCAGCCGCAGCCGCCGTGCGGCCCGCCCGGTCAGGTGGGCGACGCACTCGGCGAGGTCCAGCACGCCCAGCTCGCGGACGTACCGGGCCAGGTAGCGCGGGAACGTGCCCCATGCGCGCGGGTGCGGCCGGGCGCCGACGAGCAGCCCGTCGCTGCCGCCGGTGTGCGTGGAGTGCCGCATGATGGCCTGGACGTTCTCCTCGTGCCCGACGTGCATCAGGCACGAGGTCCCGAGCCGCTCGTCGAGCAGGGTATCGAAGTACAGCTTCGCCGGTTCCGTGCCTTGCGTGCGCGCCGACGCGGCGACGCTGTGCCCGACGAGGTGGGCGTTGTGCTCGTTGCGGACGCCGTTGATTTCGATGGCGTCCCAGTCGATCGGGACACCGTGCGCACCGTCCGAACCGGACTCTTCGATCTCGGCGCGGATCCGCTCGCGCTCGTCCACATCGGACAGCCGGGCGAGGGTGGCGTCGAGGCCGCCTTCGGTGGCCCAGCTCGGCAGCAGCGCCGAAAGGTAGGTCGCGCCCGGCAGGTAGGGATAGGTGTCGAGGGAGATGTCGCAGCCGTCGTCGAGAGCGTCGTCCAGCAGCTTCAGCAGGTCGGGCGCCTTGCCCTTGTTGACCGAGAAGTTCATCGTCGCGTGGGCCAGGTGCAGCGGACAGCCCGAGCGGCGCGAGACGTCGATCATCTCGGCGAACGCCTCCAGCGCGCCCTTGCCGTAGCTGCGGTGGTGCGGGCTGTAGAACCCGCCCAGCTCACCGACCACCCGGCACAGCTCGACCAGCTCGCTCGTCTCCGCGTACATCCCCGGCGTGTAGGTGAGGCCGGACGACATCCCCATCGCACCCTCGGCCAAGCCGGTCGCGACCAGGTCTTTCATCCGGTCCAGCTCGGCGTCCGTGGCGGGCCGGTCGTCCCAGCCGACGGCGAGCATCCGGACCGTGCCCTGCG
Organism: Amycolatopsis sp. NPDC003731; assembly: GCF_053586895.1. Classification (NCBI taxonomy): domain Bacteria; kingdom Bacillati; phylum Actinomycetota; class Actinomycetes; order Pseudonocardiales; family Pseudonocardiaceae; genus Amycolatopsis; species Amycolatopsis sp. NPDC003731. The sequence goes on from NZ_JBSFNC010000089.1 coordinate 9,369, forward strand.
GCACCAGGTAGGCCGCGTTGACGGCGATGCCCCGGTCGAGGCGGTCGAGGTATTCGCCGACCGAGCGCCAGTTCCAGTCGAACCCCGCCGGGTCGTCGTTCCAGCCCGCGAGCTGCTGTCGCAGCGCTTCGAGCACGACGTCGTCGACCGGCGCGTACGACAGCCCGTCCTGGCCGAGTACCTCGGTCGTGACGCCCTGGGTGATCTTCGCCGGGTGCTCCGGGTTGGCCAGCAGTTGCAGGTCGGAGTGCGAATGCATGTCGATGAACCCGGGCGCCAGCACCAGGCCGTCGGCGTCGATGGTCCGGCCGCCGGTCAGCGCGCCCGGGTCGGCGACGTCCGCGATCTTCCCGCCGTCGATGCCGACGTCGTGGCGGGCGAGCGGCCCGCCGGTGCCGTCGGCGACCAGGGCGTTCCTGACGACGACGTCCATCAGAACCACGTCCGGACGTAGTCGACGACGGTCTCGCCGTCGGCCGCGGTCACCGGCAGCAGCGGCCACTTGTCGAACACCGTGCACGGGTGGGACAACCCGAGCCCGATCCAGTCGCCGACCTCGACCGGCGACCCCGGCGGCAGCGCGAGGAAGGCGTGCTGGTCGTTCAGCTTCGTGACGACGTGGCCGTCGAGGGGCTCCGCGGGCCCGTCCGGGGTGCGGCGCAGCTGCGGCTCGGGCAGTCCCTCGTCGAAGGACGCGTCGCGTTTGCCGATGGTGAGCAGCGCGAGCTCGTCCGACGGCTTCGACGTCACCTGTGCCCACGCCCGCAGCGCCGGCCGGAAGGAGTCGACGCCGTCGATGCGCGGGTGGTCGCCCAGCGGGGAGATTTCGCGGTAGAAGCCGTCGTCGTGGGTCAGATAGGCGCCGCTGCGCAGCACCGGCAGCACGTCGAGGCCGTCCGGCCACGGCTTCGTCAGCTCGTTCGCGACCTGGTCGAAGTAGGCGCTGCCGCCGGCGGTGACGATGATCTGCCCGTCGAGGAGTCCCTTGCCGGCGAACGAGATCGCCAGGTCGCGCAGACTGTCCACATAGGAGCTGATCTTGGCCAGCGCGGCTTCGTCGGTGCCGTGCGACAGCGCGCCCTCGTAGCCACCGGTGCCGCGCAGCCGCAGTACCGGGCTCGCCTGGACGGCTTCGGCGACGGCCAGCGCGGTCGCGGTGTCGCGGACGCCGGTGCGGCCGCCGTCGGCGCCGAGTTCGACCAGCACGTCCACCGGGCGCTCGGCGCCTTCGAGGGCCGCGGTCATCAGCTCGACGCCGCGGACCGAGTCGACCCAGCAGAGGAATTCGAAGTCCGGGTCGGCCGCCAGTTCGGCGGCCAGCCAGCGCAGGCCGGCCCGGTCGAGGAGCTGGTTGGCCAGCAGGATCCGGGACACCCCGAAGGTGCGGTAGATCCGGAGGTGACCGGCGTTCGCGCAGGTCACGCCCCAGGCGCCGTGCTCCGCCTGGCGCGCGAAGAGCTGGGGTGCCATGGTCGTCTTGCCGTGTGGCGCGAGCACCACGCCCCGCGCGGCGCACCACGCGGCCATCGTCCGGAGGTTGTGTTCGAGTGCTTCCTCGTCGAGGACGACGAAGGGGGCGAAGAACCCGTCGGTGAACAGGTTCAGCCTGCGGTCCGCGGCTTCTTCCAAGGTGAGCCCGGTCAGGGCGGGGGCGGCCGAGCGGAAGCGCCAGTCGATCCGCTCCCGGCGGAGCGTGTCGAGCGCGGCGGCGTTCAGGGTGAGAGCGGCGGGTGCATTCATCGGCGGCGACCTCTGTTGCGTATGTTGCAACGACTGTTGCGCATTTTGAGTGCCCTAGGTGTAGCATCCGGGTCGCCACAGGTCAACGGGGTGAAGGGCAGGGAGACGGAAAGTGACGAGCGGGCCCGAGGTGTTGTGCGTGGGCGAGACGATGGCGCTGTTCGTGCCCGCCGAACCCGGCCCGCCGGACGAGGTGAAGCGCTGGGTGCGCACCATCGGCGGCGCCGAATCGAACGTGGCCTGCAACCTGCCGACGCTGGGGATCCGCAGCGGCTGGGTGAGCGCCGTCGGGGACGACCCGTTCGGCCGGGCGATGCTGCGCGAGGTCGCGTCCCACGGCGTCGACGTCAGCGCGTGTGTGGTCGACCCGGCCCGCCCGACCGGGCTCTACGTCAAGGAAAGCGGCGCCGGCGGCAGTCCCGTGCGTTACTACCGGACTGGGTCGGCCGCGTCCGGCATGGGTCCTTCGCTGCTCGACCGGCTCGATCTCGACGGCGTCCGCGTGTTGCACCTGTCAGGGATCACGCCCGCGCTGTCGGACAGCTGCCTCGCGCTGGTGCGCGCCCTGCTGGCGCTGCCCCGCGGCGACCGGCTGATCTCGTTCGACGTCAACCTCCGGCCCGCGCTCTGGACCGGCCGCGACCCCGGGCTGCTCGCCGAACTGGCCGCTCAGGCGGACATCGTCCTGACCGGCGACGACGAGGCCCAGCGGGTGTGGGGGACCGGCGACCCGGCCGAGCTGCGGGCCCTGCTGCCGCAGCCGCGCACGCTCGTCGTCAAGCACGGCGAACGCGGCGCGACGCTGGTCGAGGGGGAGCCCCTGTTCGCGCCCGCGCTGAAGGTCGACGTCGTCGAGCCGGTCGGCGCCGGCGACGCGTTCGCCGCCGGCTTCCTCGCCGCGACCCTGCGCGGCGCCACCCCGCTGGAGCGGCTGCGGCAGGGGCACCTGCAGGCCGCCGTCACCCTGCTCACCCACGACGACGTCGGCGTGCCGCTGCCGCCCGCGGTCGTGGATACCCTGCTGCACGCGGACCCGGACGAGTGGCGTTCGGCGCGGCTGACCGGAGAGGGCGTGGTGCGGACATGAGTCAGAGCTTGGACCGCGCGCTGACGTTGCTGACCTCGATCGCGCAGGACGCGCGGACCCTCGACGACCTCGCCGACGAGATCGGCGTGCACAAGTCGACGGTGCTGCGGCTGTTGCGCACCCTCGAACAGCACCACTTCGTCCGCCGCGAAGGCGCCCGCCACTACCGGCTGGGCAGTGCCATGTTCGACCTCGCCAACCAGGCCCTGGACTCCTTCGACGTCCGGCGCAGCGCCCACCCGGCGCTGGCGGCCCTCAACGCGCGCACCGGGCACACCGTGCACCTGGCCAGCTACGAGGACGGCGAAGTCGTCTACATCGACAAGTTCGAGGGACGGCACTCGGTGCGGATGTACTCGCGCATCGGCAAGCGCGCGCCGCTGCACTGCACGGCGGTGGGGAAGGTGCTGGTCGCGGCCATGCCGGTGGCCCGCCGCGAGGAGATCGCGCGGTCGATCGAGTACCCGGTGCGGACGCCGAACACGATCACCACGCCCGCGGAGTACCTGGCGGAGCTGGAGCGCGTGGCCGAGCGCGGGTACGCGGTCGACAACGCCGAACACGAGGACTTCATCCACTGCATCGCGGCGCCGGTCCGGGGGACCGGCGGCGAGGTGCTGGCCGCCGCGTCGATGTCGGTGCCGAAGGTGCTGCTCGACTACGAAGGCCTGCTGGCGCTGGTGCCCGAGCTGCGGGCCGCGACCAGGGAAGCTTCCGTCCACAGTGGATGGACGGAGAACGGAAAGGGGCACTGATGAGCAAGACGGCAGTTTCCACCGAGAACGCGCCGAAGCCGCCGGCGAAGTTCTCGCAGGCCGTCCGCAAGGGGAACCTGCTGCAGGTCGCCGGCCAGGTCGCGTTCGACCCGGCGACGAACGCGGTCGTCGGCGACGACGTCGCGGGCCAGACCCGGCAGACGTTCAAGAACATCGAGGCCGTGCTGGCGGAGGCGGGTTCGAGCCTCGCGGACGCGATCATGGTCCGGGTGTACCTGACCGACACCGCGCACTTCGCGCCGTTCAACGAGGTGTACGACGAGCTGATCGGCGACGCGCCGCAGCCCGCCCGCACGACGGTGTACGTCGGGCTCCCGGGCGAGCTGCTCGTCGAAATCGACGTGCTCTGCGTGCTGGACTGAGCCGCCGGCGGGCGGTCAGCCCAGGACGCTCGTGTAGCCGTTCAGGGCCGGCTGCCCGCCGAGGTGGGCGTAGAGGACGGTCGATTCGCGGGAGATCTCGCCGGTCCCGACGAGATCGATCAGCCCGGCCATCGACTTGCCCTCGTAGACGGGGTCGGTGATCATGCCCTCCAGGCGGGCGCACGTTTCGATGGCGTCCACAGTGGATTTGTCGGGGATGCCGTAGATCCCGGCGTGGTAGCGGTCGTCGAGCTCGACGTCGGGGATCTCCCCGGAGCCGAGCAGCGCGGCGGTGTTGCGCGCGATGCGCGTGACCTGTTCGCGGGTCTCGTCCGGCTTGGCGGACGCGTCGATGCCGAGGATCCGGCGGTGTTTCCCGATGGTGGTCCCGGCGATCATCCCGCCCTGGGTGCTGCCGGTGACCGAGCAGACGATCACGGTGTCGAAGAAGACGCCCAGCTCGTCCTCCTGCTTTTCGAGCTCCACGATCCAGTTCGCGAAGCCGAGGCCGCCGAGCCGGTGGTCCGACGCGCCGGCCGGGATGGCGTACGGCTTCCCGCCGTTCGCTTCGATTTCGGCGACCGCGTCCTCCCACGCCTGCTTGAACCCGATGCCGAAGCCGGCCTGGACGAGCCGGACGTCCGCGCCGAGGATGCGCGAAAGCTGGATGTTGCCGACCTTGTCGTAGAGCGGGTCGTGCCAGTCGACCCAGCTTTCCTGGACGAGAACGGCCTTCAGCCCGGCCCGCGCCGCGGCGGCGGCGACCTGGCGGGTGTGGTTGGACTGGACGCCGCCGATGGAGACGAGCGTGTCGGCGCCCTGCTCCAGCGCGTCGGCGACGAGGTACTCGAGCTTGCGGGTCTTGTTCCCGCCGAACGCGAGGCCGGAGTTGACGTCTTCGCGCTTGGCCCAGACCCCGGCGCCGCCGAGGTGGGCGGTGAGGCGTTCGAGGGGGTGCACCGGCGACGGGCCGAAGAGCAGGGGGTAGCGCGGGAAGTCGGCGAGGGTCATCGGTCCTCCAGCAGTTCGGTCCAGATGGTCGAGATCACCGCGACGGCGGTGGCGGTGTCGTGCTGCTCGAGAGCGTCGATCAGCTTCGTGTGGCGCTCGACGGAGTTCCAGGCGAGCGCGGAGCTGAACCGGGCGTGCTCGAGGCGGCGCAGCAGCGGGGTGTAGCGGTCGAGCGTCGCGGCGACGGCGGCGTTGCCGGTCAGGCGGACGGGGATGTCGTGCAGTTCGTCGTCGGCCTGGACGGCGGCTTTGACGTCCCCGGCTTCGATGGCCGCGGCGAACCGGTCGTTGGCGGCGCGCATGGCGGCGACGTCTTCCGGACGGCACCGCGGCGCGGCTTGCCTGACGGCGAACTCGTGCAGCAACCGGACGATTTCGCGGGCGTCGAGGACGTCGGGGGACATCACTTCGGAGACCCGCGTGTAGGACTGCGGCTTCTGGTCGACCAGGCCCTCGTCGGTCAGCCGCCGCAGCGCCTCGCGCACGGGCGCCTTCGACAGCCCGAGCTGATCGGCGAGGTCGCCGTCGCGCAGCGGCGCACCGGGCGGCAGGGTGCCGTCGACGATCGCGCGGCGGATGCGGTCGTAGGCCTCGTCGCGGAGGAGTGGCCGGGTGACCTTCGAGAGACTCACATCTAACATGTTAGATGTCGGTACTTGAGCGGGCAAGGGCTGTCGCTTAGTGCGGTGTGGTGAGCCGGCGGGCGAGGTGGGTGAACTCGTCGAGGGCGAGCCGACCCCGGTCCAACGCGGCGAACATCTCGTTCGAATGCGACTGCCGGGCCGCCGGATCGCGGTCGAACCACAGCTCCCGCAAATCCCGGTCGGCCTCGGCGACCGCCACCGCGCCCGCGATCAGCTCGTCCGGCCCGACCAGGCGAAGGAGCAGCAAGGCCTTCTTGATGTCGCTTCGGGCGCTCCAGTAGCGCTGTTCCGCTTCGGCGATCAGTTCGGCGTCCGCGGGTAGCGGTGGCGCCACCGTGCGTACGGTCCGGAAGAGCCACAGGACCGCGTCACGGGCAATGGTCGCGGCCTCGACGAGCTGGGCGGAGCGCAGTGCCCGTTCCTCCCGCAACCGGGTCCGGGCCGCGACACGAGCCTTGACCGGTTCGAGGAATGCTCCGAGGAGAACTCCGGCGAGCGCGAAGACGCCGGCGACGAGGGGAGTCAGCACGATGCGGGAGTCTGCCGCGGGCAGGCCGGGCGGTGGTGCCCGGCCTGCCCCTCCCGCTGTTCGCCCCGGCCGATGCGAGGCAGTCGAATCAGTAGACCGGGCCGGTGTACTTCTCCCCGGGTCCCTGCCCGGGCTCGTCCGGAACGGCCGAAGCCTCCCGGAACGCCTTCTGCAGCGACTGCAGCCCGTCCCGCAACGGCCCGGCGTGCAGGCCGAGGTACTCCGCCGAGGCGGTCACCAGCCCGGCGAGCGCGGTGATGAGCCGTCGCGCCTCGTCGAGGTCGCGGTGCGGGGAGGTCGCCGGGTCGGCGTCGGCGAGCCCGAGCCGCTCGGCGCCGGCCGACAGCAGCATCACCGCCGCGCGGCTGATCACCTCCACGCTGGGGATGTCCTCCAGGTGGCGGGCTTCGGGGGAATACGGGGGCTGTTCGGAGGGTTGTTCTGACACGTCTGGTACCCTTCCACGAGCGACCAGCCCCCGAGCGATCGGGGGCGGCAAGTGGAGCCCCGCTCCCACCCGCGTCACCGTACAGGTGGCCGGGTCCGGTCTCACCCCTCCAGGGTGAAGGAGTGTCCTCCGGGGCACGATCGGAAACAGAGTGGGCCCCGCGCACCGAACGGTGTCGGGGCCTTCGCTATGTGGGCACCAGGTCGAAACGAGAACAGGAAACATTCCTCGGACCAAGGAGGCCCCATCAGCTCCGAGACACGCATCAACGACCGAATCCGGGTGCCGGAGGTCCGTCTCGTCGGACCCGCCGGCGAACAGGTCGGCATCGTCCGGATCGAGGATGCGCTGCGCCTGGCGCAGGAGAACGACCTCGACCTCGTCGAGGTCGCGCCGCAGGCCCGCCCGCCGGTGTGCAAGCTCATGGACTTCGGCAAGTTCAAGTACGAGAGCGCGCAGAAGGCCCGCGAGTCGCGGCGCAACCAGCAGCTGACCGTCATCAAGGAACAGAAGCTGCGCCCCAAGATCGACCAGCACGACTACGAGACCAAGAAGGGTCACGTGTCGCGCTTCCTGGCGGCGGGCAACAAGGTCAAGGTCACGATCATGTTCCGCGGCCGCGAGCAGTCCCGGCCGGAGCTCGGCTACCGGCTGCTGCAGAAGCTCGCCGAAGACGTCACCGAACTGGGGTTCGTCGAGTCGTCGGCCAAGCAGGACGGCCGCAACATGATCATGGTGCTGGCCCCGCACAAGAACGTGAAGCCGAAGGCCAAGGCCGAGCCCGCCCCCGAGCAGGCCCCCGAGGCGTAGGCGCCGACCAGCACGAGTCAGCGGCTCACCGGTTCTCCGGTGAGCCGCCGCACGAAAGAGGACACCAAATGCCGAAGATGAAGACCCACAGCGGGACGTCCAAGCGCATCCGCAAGACGGGTACGGGCAAGCTGCGCCGCCAGATGACCGGCCGGCGCCACCGCATGGAGAAGAAGTCCAGCCGCGTGACCCGCCGTCTCGAGGGCACCACCGAGGTGTCGAAGACCGAGGTCGGCCGCGTCAAGCGCCTGCTCGGCATCTGATCCCGCAGAACTTGCTGTAACCCACCCGGGGCGTCCCCCCTCGCCCCCCGATATCGACAGGATGGACCCGTGGCACGCGTCAAGCGGGCGGTCAACGCCCAGAAGAAGCGTCGCGCAACTCTCGAACTGGCCAGCGGCTACCGCGGCCAGCGTTCGCGGCTGTACCGCAAGGCCAAGGAGCAGACGCTTCACTCGCTGAACTACGCCTACCGGGACCGCCGTGCCCGCAAGGGTGACTTCCGCCAGCTGTGGATCACCCGCATCAACGCGGCCGCCCGCGCCAACGGCGTGACCTACAACCGGTTCATCCAGGGCATCAAGGCCGCGGGTGTCGAGGTCGACCGCAAGATCCTCGCGGACCTCGCCGTCAACGACGCCGCCGCTTTCACCGCGCTGGCCGAGCTCGCCAAGGCCAACGTCAACACCGGCGAAGCGAAATCGGCCTGACCGGCAGCTTTCACCGACCCGGGGCGGAACCGTTCACCGAACGGACCCCCCGGGTCGTTGCTGCGCGCAAGCTGACGCGGCGCGCGGAACGCGACAAGACCGGCCGGTTCCTGGCCGAAGGCGCCAACGCGGTCGAGGCGGCGCTCGAGCACGGCACCGTGCACGAGCTGTTCGTCACCGCGCGCGCGGCGGAGCAGCACGCGGACCTCGTCGACGCCGCCCGCGCGGCCGGCGTCGGCGTCTCGCCGATCACCGACCGCGCCGCCGACGGGCTGTCGGAAACCGTGACGCCCCAGGGCATCGTGGCCGTCTGCGCGCTGCTGGACCGGCCCCTCGGGGAAGCCGTGACGCCGGACGCGCGGCTCGTGGTCGTGCTCGTGGACGTCGCCGACCCCGGCAACGCGGGCACGGTCATCCGGGTCGCCGACGCGGCCGGCGCCGACGCGGTGGTCCTGGCGGGTGACACGGTCGACCCCCACAACGGCAAGTGCGTCCGCGCGGCCGCCGGCAGCCTCTTCCACCTGCCGATCGCGCGCGTCCGCGACATCGCGGGCGCGTTGACCGCCTGCTCGGCCGCGGGTCTGCGGACGTTCGCCGCCCACGGCTACGCCGACGCCGAACTCGATCGGGTGGACCTCGCGGCGCCGACGGCGTGGGTGTTCGGCAACGAGGCCCACGGCCTGCCCGCCGACGTCCTCGACCGGACCGACCTCGCCGTCCGGATCCCCCTGTACGGCCGCGCGGAGAGCCTCAACCTGGCCACCGCGGCGGCCGTCTGCGTCTACACGAGCGCGATGGCGGCCCGGCGCTGACCTGCGAGTAGGCTCCCGCAATATCCATTGTGGCCGATATTGGGGGGTTCCATGGGCAGGCTCGCCCGTTCGTTCGCGCTGTTCTCCGCTTCGTTCAAGGTGCTGCGCGCCCACAAGGGCCTGGCGTGGTTCCCGGTGCTCGCCGGGATCGCGGGTCTGCTGGTCGCCGCGGTGTTCCTGACACCCGCGTTCTTCACCGTCCACCTCGAGGCCGAAAACTTCCGGCCCACCGCCGGCACGTACGTGCTGCTCGCGGCCTTCTACCTCGTCTCGGCGTTCGTCACGATCTTCTTCAACGCCGCCCTGATCTCCCAGGCGGACGTCGCGCTGCGTGGTGACGGCGGCATGCCGGGGGTCGGCGCCGGCCTCGCCGCGGCCGGCCGTCGCTGGCCGACGCTGCTCGGCTGGGCCGGCGTGACCGCGACGGTCAGCGTGGTGCTGCGGACGATCGAAGAGCGGCTCGGCTTCCTCGGCAGCATCATCAGCGGCCTGATCGGCATGGCCTGGCGGTTCACGACGTACCTCGTGCTGCCGGTCGTCGTGCTCGAGGGCACGGGGGTGAAGGCGAGCGTCAAGCGGTCGGTCGAGCTGTTCCGCCGCGCCTGGGGCGAGAACGTCGCCGGCACCGCCGGTCTCGGCCTGGTCGGTTTCCTCCTGACCTTCGCCGGTTACGTCGTGCTCCTCGGAGCCGGCTTCCTGCTCGGCGGCACGGCCACCGTGTTCGTCGCGGTCGGGCTGGCGATCGTCTGGACCCTGCTGGTGGCGGTCTTCGTCACCACGTTGTCCGGCATCTACCAGACCGCGCTGTACCGCTACGCCGCCGAGGGCGTGGTGCCCGGCGAGTTCGCGTCGGTCGACTTCTCCGAGGCGTTCCGCGAGCGCTGACCGCGCGTCCGCGCGCCTCCGGGGCGACCGGGGGCGCGCGGAGCCGATCCCATAGACTTTTCCCGCCTTTGACCTCTCGCGCGCCGTGTGCGGCGGCGCGTGAACGACCAGTCCCAGCGGACGCCGAGGAGTTATGTCCGGAGCCACGGAGAAGGAAGCACAGGGCGCGGTGCTCGCCCCCGAGACGCTGCAGGAGGCGGTCAAGGCCGCCGAAGCGGCGTTCGCCGCCGCGACCGGGCTCGAAGGGCTGGCCGAGGTCAAGCCGGCCCACCTCGGTGACCAGTCCCCGGTGGGCCTGGCCCGCCGCGGGATCGGCGCCCTGCCCAAGCAGGAGAAGGCCGAGGCGGGCAAGCGCGTCAACGAAGCGCGGCAGGCCGTCCAGGCGGCTTTCGACGCGCGCCGCGCCGAGCTCCAGGTGGAGCGGGACGAGCGCGTGCTGCGCGAAGAGGCCGTCGACGTCACCTTGCCGTGGGATCGCATCCCGCGCGGCGCCCGGCACCCGATCAGCACCATCTCCGAGCGCGTCGCCGACGCCTTCGTCGCGATGGGCTACGAAGTCGCCGAAGGTCCCGAGCTCGAAGCCGAGTGGTTCAACTTCGACGCGCTGAACTTCGGCAAGGACCACCCGGCCCGGCAGCTGCAGGACACGTTCTACGTCGGCGAAGAGGACTCGGGCCTGGTGCTGCGCACGCACACCTCGCCGGTCCAGGCGCGCACGCTGCTGCACCGCGACCTCCCGGTCTACGTCGTCTGCCCCGGCCGGACGTACCGCACCGACGAGCTCGACTCGACCCACACCCCGGTGTTCACCCAGGTCGAGGGCCTCGCGGTCGACAAGGGCATCACGATGGCCCACCTCAAGGGCACGCTGGACGCCTTCGCCCGCGCGATGTTCGGCGAGAGCTCGAAGACGCGGCTGCGCCCGCACTTCTTCCCCTTCACCGAGCCGTCCGCGGAGGTGGACGTGTGGTTCGAGGAGAAGAAGGGCGGCCCCGGGTGGGTCGAGTGGGGCGGCTGCGGCATGGTCAACCCGAACGTGCTGCGCGCCTGCGGCGTCGACCCCGAGGTGTACTCCGGGTTCGCCTTCGGCATGGGCATCGAGCGCACCCTGCAGTTCCGCAACGGGATCCCGGACATGCGCGACATGGTGGAGGGCGACGTCCGCTTCACCCTTCCCTTCGGAACGGAGGCGTAGTGCGAGTCCCAGTCAGCTGGCTGACCGAACACCTCGATCTCGCGGACGAGGTCACGCCGCAGGACCTGGCCGACGCGTTCGTCCGGATCGGCATCGAGGTCGACGACCTGCGCGAGCTCGGCCCCGTGACCGGCCCGCTGGTCGTCGGCCGGGTCGCCGAGATCGAGGAGCTCACCGAGTTCAAGAAGCCGGTGCGCTTCTGCCGCGTCGACGTCGGCGAGCCCGCCGACGAAGCCGAGGAACTCGACGACGAAGACCTCGACGACGAGGACGAGGACGACGACGAAGCCGGCGAGCTCGACGAGGGCCCGCACGGCATCAAGACCCGCGGCATCATCTGCGGCGCGCGCAACTTCGCCGAGGGCGACCTGGTCGTCGTCGCGCTGCCCGGCGCCGTCCTGCCCGGCGACTTCGCCATCTCCGCGCGCAAGACCTACGGCCGGATCAGCGACGGCATGATCTGCTCGGCCCGCGAGCTCGGCCTCGGCGACGACCACACCGGCATCCTGGTGCTCCCGCCGGGCACCGCGAGCCCGGGCGACGACGCCCAGGAACTGCTCGGCCTCAACGACTCGGTGATCGAGCTCGCCCCGACCCCGGACCGCGGCTACGCGCTGTCGATCCGCGGGCTCGCGCGCGAGCTGTCGAACGCCCTCGACGTGCCCTTCGGCGACCCGGCGCTGCTGGAGGTCCCGGCGGCCGAGGGTGACGCCTGGCCGGTGCACATCGAGGACCCGGAAGGTTGCCCGCGGTTCGTGCTGCGCCGGGTCACCGGCCTGGACGCGACCGCGCCGACGCCGTGGCGGATGCGCCGGCGGCTGATGCTGGCCGGCATCCGGTCGATTTCGCTGGCCGTCGACGTCACGAACTACGTGATGCTCGAGCTGGGGCACCCGCTGCACGCGTTCGCCACCAAGGCCATCCAGGGCGATCTGGTGGTGCGCCGGGCGAAGCCGGGCGAGAAACTGACCACTTTGGACGACGTCGAGCGCACGCTCGACCCGGACGACGTGGTCATCGCCGACGACAGCGGCGTCATCTCGCTCGCCGGCACGATGGGCGGCGCGAGCACCGAGATCACGCCGGAGAGCACCGACGTGCTGCTTGAGGCGGCCCACTGGAACCCGGCGGCGATCAGCCGCACCGCGCGGCGGCACAAGCTGTTCTCCGAGGCCGCCAAGCGCTTCGAGCGGTTCACCGACCCGCAGCTCTGCGCGGCGGCGGTCGAGCTGGCCGCCCGGCTGCTGCGCCAGTACGGCGACGCGGCCATCCAGCCCGGCCGCACCGACGAGGGCGGCGTCGAGCCGAACCCGGCGGTCGTCATGCCGATCAACCTGCCCGACAAGGTGGCGGGCGTGAGCTACCAGCGCGGTGTCACGGTCCGCCGGCTCACCCAGATCGGCTGCAAGGTCTCGGTCGGCACGGGCGACGACGGAACGGGCCTGGTCACGGCGATCCCCCCGAGCTGGCGCGGCGACCTGCGCCAGCCGGCCGACCTCGTCGAAGAGGTGCTGCGCCTGGAGGGATACGACAGCATCCCGTCGGTCCTGCCGGCCGCTCCGGCCGGCCGCGGCCTGACCGACGGCCAGCGGCGAGTCCGGAGTGTCTCCCGGGCGCTCGCCGAGGCGGGGTACGTCGAGGTGCGCCCGTTCCCGTTCGTCAGCGACGCGGTGTGGGACGCGTTCGGCCTCCCGGCCGACGACGTCCGCCGCAACGCGGTGGTGGTCCGCAACCCCCTGGAAGCCGACCGCAACCGCCTGGCGACGACGTTGCTCCCGGGCTTGCTGGACACCCTGCAGCGCAACGTGTCCCGCGGCATGAAGGACGTCTCGCTGTACCACATCGGCCAGGTGGTCCTCCCGGCGCCGAACCCGCTGAAGGTCCCGGACCTCGGCGTCGACCACCGGCCGTCGGACGAAGAGCTGGCCCTGCTGGAGGCGGCGGTGCCGCAGCAGCCCCTGCACGTGGCGGTGGTCCTGGCGGGCAACCGGCACCGCGCGGGCTGGTGGGGCCCGGGCGAGCAGGCGAACTGGGCCGACGCGGTCCAGGCGGCCCGCACGATCGCCGAGGCGGCCGGCGTCGAGCTGACCGTCCAGGCGGCCGACCTCCCGCCGTGGCACCCGGGCCGCTGCGCCCAGCTCCGGGTCGGCGACTGGCCGGTCGGCCACGCGGGCGAGCTGCACCCGAAGGTGGTCGAGGCCCTCGGCCTGCCGCCGCGCACGGTGGCGATGGAATTGGACCTGGACGCGATCCCGCTGCCGGACTCCCGCCCGGCACCGAGCGTCTCGGGCTACCCGCCGGTGCTCCTCGACGTCGCCCTGGTGGCGGCGGCCGAGGTCCCGTCGGCAGACCTCGCTTCGGTGTTGCGCGAGGGCGCGGGCGAGCTCCTCGAGGACATCACGCTGTTCGACGTGTACACGGGCGAGCAGGTCGGCGAAGGCAAGCGATCGCTGGCGTACAAGCTCCGCTTCCGCGCACCGGACCGCACCCTGACGGTCGACGAGGCCACCAAGGCCCGCGACGCGGCAGTGGCGGCGGCGGGCGAGCGCTACAACGCCACCCTCCGCGCCTGACGGTCACCCGGCCCCTCCCGCCCAGGCAGGAGGGGCCGGCCCGCCACCGCCCACCGTGTCGACTCCCCAATCACGCGTGTCGTCCCTCCAATCACGCGTGTCGTCCCTTCAATCACGCGTGTCGTCCCTTCAATCACGCGTGTCGTCCCTTCAATCACGCGAGTCGCGCCTTCAATCACGCGAGATGCCTCCCAATCACGCGAGATACCTTTTCGAGCACGCGAGTCGCCCCGCTGATCACGCGGATCGCCCCATCGGGCACGCGAGCCGACCGTCCCGGGTACGCAACCCGACCGTCCTGGCACGCGAGCCGACCCCGACACGCGCCCCCACCGTCCGGGTCCGCGGGTCGACCCTCCCGGTACGCGAGCCGCCCCCCGCGGCCGGATCTCAGCCGAGGTGCTTGAGCGCCTCCCGTCTCGACAGCCCGGACAACCCCGGGTGATCGTCCACAAAGCACCGCACCCAGTCCGGCGCCGTCTTCGCGTACTCCCGCAGCGCCCACCCGATCCCCTTCCGCAGGAAGAACTCCGGCTCGGCGATCGACGGCTCGATGGCGCGAATCAACAGGTCCGTGTCGGTGTCCTCCTTGGCTCCCACCTGGCAGATGATCGCCGTCCGGCGGCGCCAGAGGTCGGTGTCGTGGGCCCACGCCAGCATCGTCGGCGTCACGCGGCCGCGGTGCTCACGGAGGATCGGGCCGATCCGCCGGATCGCGACCTCGTCGACGTAGTCCCACCAGGCCCCGCCGACGATCATTTCCTCGTACACCGGCAGCAGGTCCGGGTCCTGCCACCGCCGGTAGGCCCGGTACCCGGAAAGATCGATGGCCGCGTAGCGCTCCTCGCGGAATTCCGCGGTTCGCCACAACTCCAGGACGGTCGCCGAAAATGTCACCCGATCGGTCAATGTGTGGTCGGCCAGGACGCGCTTGAGAAGCGTGCTGCGCTCGGGTTTCGGCACCCCGCGGAAGGGCATGGCCGACTTCATGTACGCCTGCATCGCCGGTGCCTTCGCCGGGTCGGCCAGCTCGGCCAGCCCGGCGCGGATCGCCTTGACCAGCCTTTCGTCCGCGCTCATCCGTCCTCCTGTCGGGCTCGGGCGCCCCGGAGCGTACTGCCGGCCACCGACAGTTCCGGCGCCCCGCGGAGCCCGCAGGTCCCGACGAAAGACGGATGGCGGAAGCCGCGTCGGTCGACGAGATTGTCCAGGGTTGCCGGTAGTTTCGTCGAAATCTGGCGAACGCCGTCGAAAGCGGATGAAAAGGACGACTGTGAAAAGAATCGTTGTCGCCGTCGCCGCCGCGGGGCTCGCGGCCGGGCTGATGGCCGCCGCGCCCGCCGCCTCGGCGGAACCCGGGGTGCAGTTCACCCCCGCGCCGATCGCCTGGGGGCCCTGCGCGTCCGGGAGCCTCAAGGAGAACGGCGCCGAGTGCGGCTTCCTCGAGGTGCCGATGGACTACGCGCAGCCGGGCGGGGCGAAGGTCTCCCTCGCGGTCTCGCGGATCAAGCACAAGACCGCGCAGTACCAGGGCGTCATGCTGGTGAACCCGGGCGGCCCGGGCGGTTCCGGCCTCGGCCTGTCGGTGCTCGGCCAGTACGTGCCGAACGGCGCCGGGAACAGCTACGACTGGATCGGCTTCGACCCGCGGGGCGTCGGTTCCAGCAAGCCCGCCATCAGCTGCGACGGGAACTACTTCGGCTACAACCGGCCGGCGTACGTGCCGACCACCGTGCAGCTGGAGAAAGCCTGGCTCGCCCGCTCGAAGGGGTACGCCGACGCGTGCCGCAAGAACGGCGCGATCCTCGACCACCTCAAGACGACCGACGTCGCGCAGGACATGGACAGCCTGCGCAAGGCGCTCGGCGAGAAGCAGATCAACTACTACGGCTTCTCCTACGGCACCTACCTCGGCCAGGTGTACAGCACGCTGTACCCGAAGAACGTCCGCCGGATGGTGCTGGACGGCAACGTCGACCCGCGGAAGGTCTGGTACCAGGCCAACCTCGACCAGGACGTCGCGTTCGACAAGAACATCAAGATCTACTTCGACTGGCTCGCGAAGCACGACGACGCCTACCACCTGGGCAAGACCGGCGACGCGGTCGAGAAGCTGTGGTACGACACGCAGCGCAAGCTCGCCAAGGAGCCGGCAGGCGGGGTCATCGGCGGCGACGAGTGGACCGACATCTTCCTGCAGGCCGGTTACTACGTCTTCGGCTGGGTCAAGATGGCCCAGGCCTTCGACGGCTACGTGCACAAGGGTGACTGGCAGACGCTCAAGACGCTCTACGACAACTCGAACCCGCCGGGCGACGACAACGGCTTCGCCGTGTACCTCGGCGTGCAGTGCACCGACGTCCAGTGGCCGACCGACTGGAACCGGTGGCGGGTCGACAATTGGCTCACCTACTTCAAGGCCCCGTTCGAGACCTGGGGCAACGCCTGGTTCAACGCGCCCTGCGCGTTCTGGCCGGCGAAGGCGGGCAAGCCGGTGAACATCGACGGCCGCAAGGTGGCCGGTGCCCTGCTCATCAGCGAAGAGCTCGACGCCGCCACGCCGTACACCGGCAGCCTCGAGGTGCGGAAGCTGTTCCCGAACTCGAGCCTGATCAGCGCGCCGGGCGGCACGACGCACGCCGGTTCGCTGTCCGGCGTGGCCTGTGTGGACGACAAGGTCGCCGACTACCTGGCCACCGGCGCCCTGCCGAAGCGCCGGCCCGGCAACCACTCGGACGTCCAGTGCGATCCGGTGCCGGTGCCGGGCGAGCCTGCGGTGCAGAAGTCGGACACCTCCGCAAAGGCCGCCCAGGAAAAGCAGAACGCGCTGGCCCAGCTGCTGCACTTCTGAGCGAACCCGTTCCATCCCGCTGCCCCGGTCCGGTGCTTCCGGACCGGGGCAGCGTCTTGTCCGCCGGTGCCCCATCGTCGCCTCCTCGTGACGGTTCGTGGTCGCCGGGGACGTTAGGGGAGGGGTCCGACAATTTCGGAGCGGAGTGGGCCGTGAGCAGCGCGTGGCCGAAAATTGTCGGGGGTGCGCGCTAGCTTCGTGGCATGTCGATCATCGAAGAGCGCCGGACCGAGGTCCGGGCAGCTGACAACACCTACCAGATCGTGGTCTCGACCAGGACGGACGTCGACCGCGCCGAACCCACGCCCCGGGTGATGATCACCCTGGAGGCGGCCGCTCCCGGCGGCGAACCGGTGGCCGAGGGCAGCCTCGACCTCGACGTCGCGGTGGCGGACACGGTGGCGGAGCTCGTCGCGGACGGATTGCTGTCCGCGACGGGCGAGCGCCGCGGGCCGCGGCGAAGATCCGCGGGCCGTCCTGCCCAGCAGGGCCGCCCGTGGAACGAGGAGATGGACGCGGAGCTGGAGAGCCGGTGGATCGCGGGGGAGAGTGTCACGCAGATCGCGGCGTACTTCGAGCGCACCCCCGGCGGCATCCGCGCCCGCCTGCCTCGCGTGGGCTGCGATCCGGAGCACCCGGGCTGCTACCTCCCCGTGCCGCCGAGCAGGCGCACGGACCTGGACGGAGGTGAGCCTGCCTGACCGGCGGCGGTGGGCCGGTCCGCAGGGTGGACCGGCCCACCGGCCGTCGGTTCCGACTTCATCGAACGGAGGAATCCGATGAGCTTCGACTTCGCTGTCCGGCCCGGGACACCGGCCGATCCGCGTGCCGTGACGTCCCACCGCGTGCCGGCAGCGCGCTTCCCGGCCGCTCGATCAGTCCGGCACGGCCGCGGCCGCCCGGTCCGCGAGCACCTTCAGGTGCGCCACCAGTTCCGGCGGTTCCTCGACGGTGAACCCGCACCCCAGCCCCAGCAGCCGGAACGCGAGCCAGTCCAACGTGTCCGAGTGGCTCCGCCACCGGCACCGGCCGTCGCCGAGATCGGTCAGCTCGCCCGCCGCCTGGCCGAGGCGGGGAGCGATCTGCGACGCCGGCTCCGCCAGCACAGCCACCGCCTGGTACGAGGGCGCCAGGTCGTAGAACCGCTCGAGCACGTACGCCGCCAGGTCCGTGGCGGGCGGCCGGCGCGGCACCACCCGGCCGCCGGTCGCCTGGGCGTCGCGGACGCGGTCGGCGCGGAACACGCGCCAGTCCGCCCGGTCGAGGTCGTACGCGACCAGGTACCAGCGGCGGCCCGCGGCCACCAGCCGGAGCGGCTCGGCCCGGCGGCGGGTCTCGGCGCCGTCGTGGGCGCGGTAGCGGAACCGGACCGTCTCGTGGTTGGTGATCGCGCCGGCGAACACGGTCAGCTGCGCCGGGTCGACCACCGGCCCGGTGGCGGGCACGGCGACCGTCGCCGTCCCGATCGTGCCCACCCGGCGGCGCAGCCGGGCCGGCAGGACCTGCTCCAGCTTGGCGAGCGCCCGCACGGACGCCTCCTCGATCCCGGAAACGGACTGTCCCGCGGCGGTCCGCAAGCCGACCGCGATCGCGACGGCTTCCTCGTCGTCCAGCACGAGCGGTGGCATCGCGGTGCCGGCGACCAGCCGGTACCCGCCCGCCACGCCTCGGCTGGCCTCGACCGGGTAACCCAGGTCGCGCAGCCGCTCGATGTCGCGGCGGATGGTGCGCGGGCTGACGCCCAACCGCTCGGCGAGTTCGCTGCCCGGCCACTCGCGAGGCGTCTGGAGCAGCGAAAGCAGGCCGAGCAACCGGGCCGGGGTGTCCGTCATGCGCCCAGCATCCCAAGGTGGCGGCCACCACTCCGGGTTTGTTTAGACTTGCAAGGGCGTGCATAATCATGCGTATGACGGTGAACATCGCGGTGGCCGGAGCCAGCGGGTACGCGGGTGGTGAGCTGCTGCGCCTGCTCCTGACCCATCCCGGGGTCGAGATCGGCGCGCTCACGGCCGCCAGGAGCGCGGGCACGAAGCTCGGCGTCCACCAGCCCCACCTCGTCCCCCTCGCCGACCGCGTCCTGGCCGAGACGACGCCGGAGACCCTCGCCGGCCACGACGTCGTCTTCCTCGCGCTGCCGCACGGGCACTCCGCGGCGATCGCGGCGCAGCTCGGCCCGGACGTCCTGGTCGTCGACCTCGGCGCCGATCACCGCCTGGCCGACGCCGGCGACTGGCAGCGCTGGTACGGCGGCGACCACGCCGGCCAGTGGCCGTACGGCCTGCCCGAGCTGCCCGGTGCCCGCGAAAAGCTCGCGGGCACCAAGCGCATCGCCGTGCCCGGCTGCTTCCCGACCGGCGGCTCGCTGGCCCTCGCGCCCGCGTTCGCCGCCGGGCTGATCGAGCCCGACGTCACGATCGTCGCGGTCACCGGGACCTCCGGCGCCGGGAAGAGCCTCAAGCCGAACCTGCTCGGCTCCGAGGTGATGGGCTCGGCGAGCGCGTACGGCGTCGGCGGCGCCCACCGCCACACCCCCGAGTTCGCCCAGAACCTCTCGGCCGTTGCGGGGGAGAAGGTCACCGTGTCCTTCACGCCGGTGCTCGCGCCGATGCCCCGCGGCATCCTCACCACGGCCACCGCCCCGCTGAAGGACGGCGTCGACGAGGCCGCCGCGCGCGCCGCGTACGAAAAGGCCTACGACGCCGAGCCGTTCGTCCAGCTGCTGCCCGCCGGCGCCTGGCCGGCGACGGCCTCGACGCTCGGCTCGAACAACACCCAGCTGCAGGTCACGGTCGACGCCGACGCGAAGCGCCTGGTCGTCGTCGCCGCGATCGACAACCTCACCAAGGGCACCGCCGGCGGTGCCGTCCAATCGATGAACCTGGCCCTCGGCCTCCCGGAGACCACCGGGCTTCCCACCGTAGGAGTCGCACCGTGACCGTCACCGGCCCCCAGGGCTTCCGCGCCGCCGGCGTCGCCGCCGGGATCAAGGCCTCCGGCGCGCTGGACCTCACCCTGGTCGTCAACGACGGCCCGCTCGACGTCGCGGCCGGCGTCTTCACCCGCAACGTCATCAAGGCCGCGCCGGTGCTGTGGTCGCAGGAGGTGCTCAAGCAGCAGCGGCTCAAGGCCGTCGTCCTCAACTCGGGCGGCGCCAACGCGGCCACCGGGCCCGGCGGCTTCCAGGACACCCACGCCACGGCCGAGAAGGTCGCCGAAGTCCTGCAGGCGGGCGCGATCGAGGTCGCCGTCTGCTCCACCGGCCTGATCGGCGAGCGGCTCCCGATGGACGCCGTCCTGTCCGGAGTGGACACCGCCGTCAAGGCCCTCGACGCGAGCCCCGAAGCGAGTCTCAACGCCGCCACGGGCGTGATGACCACCGACACCAAGCCGAAGCAAGCGTTTGCGAAGCACGACACCGGCTGGAGCGTCGGCGGCTTCGCCAAGGGGGCGGGCATGCTCGCCCCGAACCTCGCCACCATGCTCTCGGTGCTGACCACCGACGCCGTGGTGGACAAGGAAACCCTCGACCGGGCCCTGCGCGCGGCGACCCACGTGACCTTCGACAGGCTGGACGTCGACGGCGGCACGTCCACCAACGACACGGTGCTGGTCCTGGCCTCCGGCGCGAGTGGCGTCGAGCCCACCGAAGCCGAGCTCACCGAGCTGCTCACCGCGGTCAGCCACGACCTCGTGCTCCAGCTGCGCGCGGACTCCGAGGGCGCGACCAAGGACGTCGACGTCACCGTGCGCGGTGCGGCCACCGAGGCCGACGCGATCGCCGTCGCCCGCACGATCGCCGAGGACAACCTGGTCAAGACGGCGCTGTTCGGCTCCGACCCGAACTGGGGCCGGATCGCCATGGCGCTCGGCCGGGTGCCGGCCCGCATCGACCCGGAGGCGGTGTCGATCGCGATCAACGGCGTCACCCTGTTCGCCCAGGGCGTCCCCGCCGCCGACCGGTCGGAGGCGGACCTCACCGGCCGGGCCATCGAAATCGTCGTCGACCTCGGCGTCGGCACGAACACGGCGACCATCTACACCACGGATCTTTCGCACGGTTACGTCGAAGAGAACAGCGCGTACTCCTCATGAACCAGGAGGCTCTGATTTCCGCGGACGAACGACTCGCGACGGCGGCCGAAAAGGCCGGGGTGCTCATCGAAGCGCTGCCTTGGCTGCAGCGGTTCCACGGGGCCACCGTGGTGGTGAAGTACGGCGGCAACGCGATGATCGACGACCAGCTGAAGGCGGCCTTCGCCGAGGACATGGTGTTCCTCCGGCTGGCCGGCCTGCGCCCGGTCGTCGTGCACGGCGGCGGCCCGCAGATCACCGCGATGCTCAAGCGCCTCGGCGTCGAAGGCGAGTTCAAGGGCGGCCTGCGGGTCACCACGCCGGAGACGATGGACATCGTCCGGATGGTGCTCACCGGCCAGGTCAGCCGCGAGCTCGTCGGGCTGATCAACGCCCACGGGCCGTACGCGGTCGGCATCTCCGGCGAGGACGCGCGGCTGTTCACCGCCGAACGCAAACAGGCCACTGTGGACGGTGAGCAGGTCGACATCGGGCTGGTCGGCGAGGTCGCCGAGGTTAACCCGGACGCGGTGCTGGACATCGTCAACGCCGGGCGCATCCCGGTCGTCTCCACGGTCGCGCCGGACGTCGACGGCGTCGTGCACAACGTCAACGCCGACACGGCCGCCGGTGCATTGGCGGCCGCGCTGGGCGCCGAGAAGCTCGTGGTGCTCACCGATGTCGAAGGCCTGTACGCGAACTGGCCCGACCGATCGTCGCTGATCGACCGCATCCGCGTCGACCGCCTCGAGACCATGCTGCCCGGCCTGGCCAGCGGCATGATCCCGAAGATGGAGGCGTGCGTGCGCGCCATCCGCGGCGGCGTGCGCCGGGCGCACGTGATCGACGGCCGCCTCGCCCATTCGGTGCTGCTGGAGGTCTTCACCTCGCGCGGCATCGGCACCATGGTCTTCCCCGAAACGGAGCTCCCGTGACCGACCTCGAGTCCAATGTGGATGGCCAGGCGCACTGGCAGTCCGCCCTCATGGACAACTACGGCACACCCAAGCTGACGCTGGTGCGCGGCGAGGGCGCGAAGGTGTGGGACGCCGACGGCAAGGAGTACGTCGACCTGGTCGGCGGCATCGCCGTCAACGCGCTCGGCCACGCGCACCCGGCCGTCGTCGAAGCCGTCATCGAGCAGATCCAGCGGCTCGGCCACACGTCGAACCTCTACGTCAACCCGGTGGCCGTCGAGCTCGCCGAGGCGCTGCTCGACGTCGCCGGCCTCACCGGCCACGGCAAGGTGCTGTTCGTCAACTCCGGCGCCGAGGCCAACGAAGCCGCGCTGAAGATCAGCCGGCTGACCGGGCGCACCAAGGTGGTCGCCGCCGAAGGGGCGTTCCACGGCCGGACCATGGGTGCGCTGACGCTCACCGGCCAGCCCGCCAAGCGCGACGCTTTCAAGCCGCTGGTGCCCGGGGTCGAGCACGTGCCGTTCGGGGACGTCGAGGCGCTCAAGGCCGCCGTCGACACCGAAACCGCGGCCGTCTTCCTGGAGCCGGTGCTCGGCGAAGCGGGTGTCATCCCGGCGCCGGACGGCTACCTACAGGCCGCCCGCGAAATCACCAAGGCCACCGGCACGCTGCTGGTGCTCGACGAGGTGCAGACCGGCCTCGGCCGGCTCGGCACCTGGTTCGGCTACCAGCAGGCCGGCATCGTGCCGGACGTCATCACCCTGGCCAAGGGCCTCGGCGGCGGGCTGCCGCTGGGCGCGGTGATCGGCGTTGGCCCGGCGGGTGACCTGCTCAAGCCCGGCCAGCACGGCACCACCTTCGGCGGCAACCCGGTCTGCTGCGCGGCCGGCCTGGCCGTGCTGAAGACCATCGCCGCCGAGGGCCTCCTCGACCACGTCGCTTCGCTGGGCAAGGACATCGCGGCCGGTGTGGAGGCACTGGGACACCCGCTGGTCGCCGGGGTGCGCGGCGCCGGGCTGCTGCTCGGCATCGCCTTGAAGCAGCCCGTTTCGGCGGCGGTCGCCCAGGCCGCCCAGGACGCCGGCTACCTCGTCAACCCGGTCGCCCCGGACACCGTCCGGCTCGCACCTCCGCTCGTCCTCGACGGCGAC
This sequence comes from Amycolatopsis sp. NPDC003731, assembly GCF_053586895.1. NCBI lineage: Bacteria > Bacillati > Actinomycetota > Actinomycetes > Pseudonocardiales > Pseudonocardiaceae > Amycolatopsis > Amycolatopsis sp. NPDC003731. Next base: position 31,941 of record NZ_JBSFNC010000089.1, read on the forward strand.
CAGGCCGAGGGTTTCCTAGCCGCACTCCCGAACGCGCTCGACTCCACCACGAAGGACTCCGACTGATGCTGCGCCACTTCCTCCGCGACGACGACGTCAGTCCGGCCGAGCAGAAGGCCATCCTCGACCTCGCCGACGCGCTCAAGGCCGACCCGCTCGGCAACAAGACCCTCGCCGGCAAGTCGATCACGGCGATCTTCGAGAAGAACTCGACGCGGACCCGGTTCTCGTTCGAGGTCGGCATCAGCCAGCTCGGCGGCCACCCGGTGATCGTCGACGGCCGTTCGATGCAGCTCGGCCGCGAAGAGACCATCGAGGACACTTCGCGGGTCCTCTCGCGGTACGTCGACGGCATCGTGTGGCGCACCTTCGCGCAGAAGCGCATCGAGGCGATGGCTTCGGCCGCGTCGATCCCGGTCGTCAACGCGCTCACCGACGAGTTCCACCCGTGCCAGGTGCTCACCGACCTCATGACGATCCGCGAGCGCAAGGGCAAGCTCGAGGGCCTCACCCTCGTCTACCTCGGCGACGGCGCCAACAACATGGCGCACTCGCTGCTGCTGGGCGGGGTCACCGCCGGGATGCACGTCCGGGTCGTCTCGCCGGTCGGCTTCCAGCCCGACCAGGGCGTGATGCTGGACGCGAAGAAGCGCGCGAGCGAGACCGGCGGCACCGCCACCGTCTTCACCGACCCGTACGCGGCGGTCGACGGCGCGGACGTGCTCGTCACCGACACGTGGACGTCGATGGGACAGGAGAACGACGGCCTCGACCGCGTGGGCCCGTTCCGCGCCCTGCAGGTCAACACCGAGCTGCTGAAGAAGGCCGCGGAAGACGCGATCGTGCTGCACTGCCTGCCGGCGCACCGCGGCTGGGAGATCACCGACGAGGTGATCGACGGTCCGGCCAGCGCGGTCTGGGATGAGGCCGAGAACCGCCTGCACGCCCAGAAGGCGCTGCTCGTCTGGCTCATCGAAGAGAGCCGACGATGACCGGCAGCCGGGTGGGCCGGCAGGCGCGGATCACCGAGCTGGTGTCCACCATGACCATCCGCAGCCAGACCGAGCTGGCCAAACTGCTGGCCGCCGAAGGCATCGAGGTCACCCAGGCGACGCTGTCGCGCGACCTCGACGAACTGGGCGCGGTCAAGCTGCGCGGGCCGGACTCGGGCGCGCCGGTCTACGTCATCCCCGAGGACGGCAGCCCGGTCCGCGGGGTGCAGGGCGGGACGTCCCGGCTCTCGCGGCTGCTCGCGGAACTGATGGTCTCGGCGGACTCGTCCGGCAACCTGACCGTGCTGCGGACGCCACCCGGCGCGGCCCAATTCCTGGCCAGCGCGATCGACCGGGCGGCCCTGGAAGAGGTCGTCGGCTCGATCGCGGGCGACGACACGGTCGCCGTGATCGCGCGCGAGCCCCTGACGGGCAAGGACCTCGCCGACCGGTTCGCCGCCCTCGCCCAGCGATCGGCCGACGAAGGACCGCCGTGATCGCCGACATCTTCCCGGCCGAGGGGGAGTTCCTCGCGCCGGACGAGGTCGTCGTCACCTACGACGGCGGGGTGCCGGTGGCGATCGACGGCGAGACGGTCACCGTCGCCGAAGCGCGCCGGATGCTGAGTGCGCGCGGCGAGGCGCAGAGAATCGACCGGGGCGCCGCGTGCGCCGCGCTCGAACGGCGGGCCGGCCGCGGATGCGCCAGGCTGACCGGCACCGTTTCGGGCGAAGTCCGCCTGGTCCTGTACGACGGCCGGATCACCGTCGCCTGACATCGAACGACCACATCGAGGAGAAACGAGAACAGTGAGCGGGAACGAGCAGCCGGTGCAGCTGTGGGGTGGCCGGTTCGCCAGCGGTCCGGCGGAGGCCATGGCCGCGCTGAGCGCGTCGACGCACTTCGACTGGCGCCTGGCGCCCTACGACATCGCCGGGTCCCGCGCGCACGCTCGCGTGCTGCGCAAAGCGGGCCTGCTCACCGAAGACGAGCTGGCCGGGATGCTGGCCGCCCTGGACACGCTCGCCCAGGACGTCGCGTCGGGGGCGTTCACCCCGACGATCGCCGACGAGGACGTGCACACGGCCCTCGAACGCGGCCTGCTCGAGCGCGCGGGCGCCGAGCTCGGCGGCAAACTTCGCGCCGGCCGTTCGCGCAACGACCAGGTGGCCACGCTGTTCCGGATGTGGCTGCGCGACGCCGCGCGCCGGGTCGTCGCCGGTACCCTGGAGGTCATCGACGCGCTGGTGTCGCAGGCGAAGCGGCACCCGGACGCGATCCTCCCCGGCCGCACGCACCTGCAGCACGCCCAGCCGGTGCTGCTGGCCCACCACCTGATGGCCCACGGCCAGGCGCTGCTGCGCGACGTCTCGCGCCTGCAGGACTGGGACGCCCGCACGGCCGAGTCGCCCTACGGCTCGGGTGCGCTCGCCGGCTCGTCGCTGGGGCTCGACCCCGAGGCCGTCGCCGAGGAGCTCGGCTTCGCCACCAGCGTCGAGAACTCCATCGACGGCACCGCTTCGCGCGACTTCGTGGCCGAGTTCGCCTTCGCCGTCGCGATGCTCGCGGTGAACCTGTCGCGGATCGCCGAGGAGGTGATCATCTGGAACACCGCCGAGTTCGGCTACGTGACGCTCGACGACGCCTGGGCCACCGGCAGCTCGATCATGCCGCAGAAGAAGAACCCGGACGTCGCGGAGCTCACGCGCGGCAAGGCGGGCCGGCTGATCGGCAACCTCACCGGCCTGCTGGCCACCCTCAAGGCGCAGCCGCTGGCCTACAACCGCGATCTGCAGGAGGACAAGGAGCCGGTGTTCGACTCGGTCGAGCAGCTCGAGCTCCTGTTCCCGGCGATCGCCGGGATGCTCGAGACGCTCACCTTCCACACCGAGCGGCTCGCCGAGCTGGCCCCGGCCGGCTTCACCCTGGCCACGGACATCGCCGAGTGGCTGGTCCGTCAGGGCGTCCCGTTCCGCGTCGCGCACGAAGCGGCGGGCGAGAGCGTTCGCGTCGCCGAGGCCCGCGGCGTCGGCCTGGACGAGCTGACCGACGAGGAGTTCGAGAAGATCAACCCGGCGCTGACGCCGGCGGTGCGCGAAGTCCTCACCGTCGAAGGCTCGGTGAAGTCCCGCGACGCCCGGGGTGGCACGGCGCCGGTGCGCGTCGCCGAACAGCGCGCACGGTTGGAGGAGCGCGTCACCGCGGCGCGCCAGTGGCTCAGCTGAGGGTTTTGCGGAGCTTGGCCCGGACGGCCCGGGTGGCCACCGGGCCGAGCCCGTCCAGGACGTCGACGAGCACGGCCAGCCGCTCCAGCGCGGCGACGGCCTGCTCGGCGCCGTCGGGGTCGACCGTGTCGAACAGCGTCAGCCCGAGGAACCCGGTGGACACGGCGTGGGCCAGTCCGTCGGGGTCCGCGAGCTCGGCCAGCGGCGACCCGGCGAGCACGCGTTCGAGGGCCGTCCGGACTTCGGTGATCCACTTGTCCAGGCCCTCGCGGGTCGCTTCGGCGAGCCGCTCGCTGCCTTGCGCCCCGGCCAGGGTCTGGGCCAGGAGGGCCAGGTTGCCTTCCGCGCGCTCCGCGGTCCGGATCTCGCGGCCGAGCGCCAGCAGCTCGCCGACCGTGGCCACGGCGGCGAACCGGTCCCGGTAGAGGGCGACGCGGGCCTCCGTCGCGGAAAGGCACGCCTGCGCGACGAGCTCCTCGACGCTGCCGAAGTGGTAGAAGACCAGCGCCTGGTTCGCGCCCGCGGCACTGGCGACCGACCGGGCGGAGACGGCGGTGATGCCCTGCTGCCGGACGACTTCCAGCACGCCGTCCACGAGCCGCTGCTTCGTGTCCTGCGAACTGGAGTTCCGGCCGGTGCCCATCAGTCCATGACCTTCTCACGAAGCGGCTTCACCGCTCCGCTGACCCCGCCGCCGACGTCGACGTACCGCGCGCCGAAGCTGCCTTCGTAGCCGAACACCGGCCCGAAGCGGGGATGCACCACCGCCACTTCGATCCGGAACTGCCCGAGGGCGTCGTCGAACCACTCGTCGACCGTCGCGGTCCCGGTGAGCCCCCGCGACAGACGTGTCCGGACCGGCCCTTCCCGGAACCGGAACTCGCCGGAGCGGATCCGGAACCCGCCGTCCGGCCGCCGGCGCCGCCCCGGGAACTCGAAGGTCCGCACGAAGGACACCGTCTCGCGGCCGTGCCCGTCGACGTACGGGTGGTTCTCGATGGTGAAGGGCACGTTCCGGCCGCCTTCGGGGAACAGGATGTGCCGCGCCGACCCGAGCCACAGGAACGGCAGGGTGAAGGCGGGGCCGCGCCAGATGCGGTCCATCACGCCGTGGCCGATCATCCCGCGCCCGTCGGAGAGGGCGAGCCGTTCCCGCATCCGGGGGTGCAGGTTCGCGAAATCCGCGCCGAGCGTGCGTTCGAAGACGCCGGTCACGACGACGCCCCGGCGGTCACCCGGTCGCGGGGCCGGGTCCGGCCGCAGCGGGCGGCCGAGGGCGCGGTCAGGGGCTGGTCCTCCGGGGCCACGCCGGTCTCCAGCCAGAGCCGCAGCCGGTCGAACGACCACGCCGTCATCCAGCCGAACACCGGCCGGAACACCCGGTCGGCCAGCTGCCCGGAGCGGCCCCAGCGGGTGCCGTAGTCGAAGCCGGTGACAAACCGGACGCCGCCGGGGACCGGCGTGTAGCGCCAGAACCCCGCACCCGCGCTGATCAGCGACAGCGGGTCGGCGGAGGCGAACCGCAGCACCGACGTGCGCGAGCCGTCCGGCCAGTCCCGCTTCGCCGCGCTCACCCCGATGCCGGTGACGGTGACGCCCAGGAAGCGCGAGGTGTAGCGGAACTGGCCGTCGATCGGGGTGATGTCGCTGAAACGCAGGTCCCAGCGGCGGTGCAGGACCGGGTCCTGGGTGTGCTGCCACAGCGTGTCGAGGTCCGTGCGGATCACGGTCTCGACGTAGAGCGCCTTCGGTCGCATCTCCGGCTCCCCTCCGAGTTTGAGCGACTGCTCAAACCGACTGTAGAGAAGTTTGAGCGATCGCTCAAGGGTTAGGGTGGGCGCGCCAGGCAGCCGAGGAGAGGACCCCCGTTTGAGCGGCGACGCAGGCCGGTTGTTCACCCGTGACGAGCTCGCGCTGGACCCGGTCGACCTGGCCCACCTGCTGCTCGGCTCGGTCCTGGAGGCCGATGGCCCCGACGGCACCGTCGGCGTCCGGCTGGTCGAGGTCGAGGCCTACCGCGGCGAAGACGATCCGGCGTCCCACTGCTACCGCGGGCAGACCCCGCGCAACGCCGTCATGTGGGGCCCGGCGGGGCACCTGTACGTCTACTTCGTCTACGGGATGCACTTCTGCGCGAACATCGTCGGCTCGACCGACGGCGTGGCCGGCGCGGTGCTGCTGCGCGCGGGCGAGGTCGTCACCGGCCTCGACGTCGTCCGCAAGCGGCGGCCGAACGCGCGGGGGACCGGCGAGCTCGCCAAAGGCCCGGCGATCCTGACGTCGGTGCTGCGCATCGACCGCGACGAAAACGGCGTGGACCTGACCGATCCCGCGTCGCCGGTCCGGTTGTACGTGGGCGAGCGGGTGCCGGCCGAGCGGATCCGCAGCGGCCCGCGCGTCGGCGTCGCGATGGCGATGGACACGCCGTGGCGGTTCTGGGACGGCGCGTCCCCGGCCGTGTCCACCTACCGCCGCGGCGGGAAGCGCCGGGTCCGACCCGCCAGTTAGTCGGTTGACCTGGTGCGGGAGGATCTACAGGCGTGAGCGAACACATCCTCGACGAGCTGTCCTGGCGCGGCCTGATCGCGCAGTCCACCGACATCGACGCCCTCCGGCGCGAGCTCGACCAGGGTCCCGTGACGCTCTATTGCGGCTTCGACCCGACCGCACCCAGCCTGCACGCCGGCAACCTCGTCCCGCTGCTCATGCTCAAGCGCTTCCAGCGCGCGGGACACCGGCCGATCGTGCTGGCCGGCGGCGCGACCGGGATGATCGGCGACCCGCGCGACACCGGCGAGCGCACGCTGAACACCCTCGACGTCGTCGCCGAGTGGGCCGGGCGCATCCGCGGCCAGCTCGAGCGGTTCGTCGACTTCGACGACTCGCCGACCGGCGCGATCGTGGAGAACAACCTGAACTGGACCGGGCCGCAGACCGCCCTGGAGTTCCTGCGTGACGTCGGGAAGCACTTCTCGATCAACGTCATGCTCAACCGCGAGACGGTGAAGCGCCGGCTCGAGGGTGACGGCATGTCGTACACCGAGTTCAGCTACCTGCTCCTGCAGTCGCAGGACTACCAGCAGCTCTACCGGCGGTACGGCTGCAAGCTGCAGGTCGGCGGGTCGGACCAGTGGGGCAACCTCCTCGGCGGAGTCGACCTGATCCGCCGGACGGAGGGCGCGAGCGTGCACGCGCTGACCGCGCCGCTGGTGACCGACGCCGAGGGCCGCAAGTTCGGCAAGTCGACGGGTGGCGGGAACCTCTGGCTCGACCCGGAGATGACCTCGCCCTACGCCTGGTACCAGTACTTCGTCAATGTGGGTGACGCCGACGTCATCCGCTACCTGCGGATGTTCACCTTCCTCGGCCAGGAGGAGATCGCCGCGCTGGCGGAGGACACCGAACAGCGGCCCCACCTGCGGGCCGCGCAGAAGCGGCTGGCGGAGGAGTTCACCACGCTGGTCCACGGCGAAGAGCAGACCCGGCAGGTGATCAACGCCAGCCAGGCGCTGTTCGGCCGCGGCGAGCTCGGCGACCTGGACGAACGCACCCTCGACGCCGCGATGGCCGAGGTGCCGAACGGGAAGGTCGACCCGTCCGGGGACGCGACGATCGTCGACCTGCTGCTCGCCTCGGGCCTGGTCGACAGCAAGGGTGCCGCGCGCCGCACCCTCAAGGAGGGCGGCGCGTACGTGAACAACGTGAAGATCGCGGACGAGGAGTGGAAGCCGTCGCGCGAGGACGCCCTCCACGGCAAGTGGCTCGTGGTCCGCAAGGGCAAGCGGAACGTCGCCGGCGTCGCGCTCGGCGGCTGACCGACCTCCGGTGGCCCGAAACAGGCCTCTGACCTGCGGGAACGTGGTTAAGGGACCCCCCTGTTTCGGGCCCTCGGAGGGGGTGTAAAGTTCTCCAAGTCGCCAGGGAAACCGGGTGGCCACCGGGACACGAACCAAGCTCTCGCGGATCGCGATTGAGTGGGTGTCCCACCAAAAACTGCTAGGAATGACTCGCTTCGAGCGAGCCGCTTGATCGCGGCGGATTCGGGGTGTGTTGCTTGAGAACTCAACAGTGTGCTAGTGAACTAAGCCAGTAGAGCTTATATTTGAAACCCCCTCGTCGGGGTTTCCTTTGAGAGCATTA